>JANXSA010000608.1 GCA_025352915.1 Rhodospirillales bacterium
ATCGACAGGATCAGCACCGCCTTGAGGATGATGGTCGCCTGCAGCAGCGGAAAGTCGCGGAAAATCACCGCCTCGTAGGTCAGGCGGCCGACGCCGGGCCAGGCGAACACGGTTTCCGTCACGATCGCCCCGGTGATCAGGTTGCCAATGAACACCCCCCACAGCGACAGCACCGGGATCAGCGCATTGCGCAGGCAGTGCTTCCAGATCACCACCGTCTCGCTGAGGCCCTTGATGCGGGCGAGCTTGACGTACTCGCTGTCCATCACCTCCAGCATGCTGGAGCGCACCAGACGGGTGAAGCCGGCGACGAGGAAGGCGCTGAGGGTGATGACGGGCAGCACGTAATGCGATGGCCCGCCCATCCGGCCCGAAGGTAGCCAGCCAAGCTCGACGCTGAACACGAAGATCAGCAGCACGCCGAGCCAGAAGCTGGGGGTCGCGACCCCCAGCACCGCCACGGTGCCGACCATGCGGTCGATGAAGTTGCCGCGGTTGAGGGCAGCCACCACCCCCAGCGGAATGCCGACGGCCATGGCGAGCAGCAGCGCCCAGGGGATGACCGCCAGGGTGTTGGGCAGGCGGGAGAAGAACGCCTCCGTCGCCGGCTGGCGCATGCGGATCGAGGTGCCGAGATCGCCCTGCAGCGCGTTGCCGATGAAGATAAAGAACTGTTCGTGGATGGGTCCGTCGAGGCCAAGCGTCTTGATCATCGCCGCCCGGTCCTCGCCGGAGGCATCCTCGGGCAGGATCATGTCCACCGGATTGCCGGTGAGACGGCCGAGGAAGAACACGATCGTCGCCACCAGGCACAACAGCACCACGCCCTGCAGCAGCCGCCGCGCGATGAAGCCACTCACGTCCGGCGCGCCGTCACAGGTCGCTCAGCCATGGCAGGGCTACTTCTTCCAAGGCTTCTGCTCCGCCCGCGGCATCCGCTCGAAGACGTCGCCGAGCTCGTGGCGCCCGGGGATCGCGTCGAATTGGCCGACCCGGCGGGTGTTGATGGCGTAGTAGCCCATGCCCTCGATGATCGGCACCGCCAGCCAGGTGTTGGCGATCAGCTCCACCATCCGGTCGGTCAGCACGGTCCGCTTCGCCGGATCGCGTTCCGCGTTCAAGTCCTTGTGGACCTGCAGGAATTCCTTGCAGGTCGCCTCGCATGTGGTGGCATCGCCGAGCAACCGCTCGCCCACGCCTTCGGGGTTGAGCGCGCTGTTGTAGCGCCACGGCACGTCCGGCCGCCCGGCGGTGCGGTACATCGAGCCACCGCCAACCAGCGGTGCCTGGTCGCCGCGCAGCAGCGGGGCGAAGGAGCCCCATTCATAGTGGCGCAGCTTCACGCGCACGCCGACCTTGGTCCACATGTCGGCGATCGCGGTGCCGATATCGACCATGAACTGCGTGCCCGGCAGCGCGGTGTTGGCGAAGTTCAGCTCGAAGCCGTTCGGGTAGCCTTCCTCGGCGAGGATCTTCTTTGCCAGCACCGGGTCGTAGCGGAAGGCCTCCTTGGCCCATTTGTCCCAGCGGTCGTGGCTCAGGTATTCGGTGTAGCCGAAGGTCGCCAGCGGGAACGGCATCTTGGCGCGGCCGTTCATGATGTGGTCGATGATCTGCTGGCGGTCGATCGCCAGCGACAGCGCCTGGCGCACGCGCGGATTGGCGACCGGGCTGTTCTTGAACTCCGGGCGATAGGTTCCGTAGAACTGGTACATCGCCTGCATCGTGCCGGGCACCGCGAGCACTTCCAGGCCGCTGCGCGCGGCGGCAATCATCGTCTCCGGCCCGATCGAGGCAATCGCCGCCTCGCCGGTGCGCACCATGGCAACCCGGGTGCTTTCCTCCGGCACCAGCAGCAGATGCAGGTTCTTGAAGTTCGGCGTGCCGCGCCAGTGCGCATGGGACACCGCCTCGAACTCGATGCGGTCGCCGGGCACGCTGCGCACGAAGCGCCACGGGCCGCTGCCGACCGGCTTGCGGCGGAACTCCTCCTCGCCGACCTTCTCCAGGTAGTTCTTCGGCATCACCGCCCCTTCCGGGGCCACCGCGCGGCTGAGCCCGGCCGGCAGGCCGATCTGCGGGCTGGTGGTGTTCACCCGCAGGGTCAGCTCATCGACGACATCCATGCTCTTGATGGTCCGGCGCATCACCGCGGCGGCCGCCGCGAGCGAGTTGGGCGCCATCTGGCGCTCCAGGCTGAACTTGACGTCGTGGGCGGTCAGCGGGTCGTTGTTGTGGAATTTCTGCCCGGGCCGGATGTAGAAGGTCCAGGTCAGCCCATCATCCGACAGCACCCAGCGTTCGGCCACGCCCGGGCCGACGCCGCCCTTGGCGAAATCGAAGCCGGCAAGCGAGTCGTACATCGGCGACTGGTAGACGGCATTGCCCGGGCGCCCCTCCAGGATCGGGTCCATGGTCTGACCGCCTAGCGACTCGACGGCGAAGATCAATGTGCCAGTCTGGGTCTGGGTCTGGGGCTGGGTCTGGGTCTGGGTCTGGGTCTGGGTCTGGGTCTGCCCCGCCGCCTGCGCCGCGCACGCCGCGACCAGCAGCGACGCCAACGCCCATTTCCTCAACAGCAATCCGCCCATAACGCCGCGCCTCCCTTTTGCAGGTGTTTTTTTTGCGCTGTGGTGCGCGCCCGCTTGCCCCTTGCGAAATGTGCCGCCCGCCAAATCCATAGTCAACACAAGCTTGTTGCTACCAACGGAATCGCTCGGAGATCACTGCGCCGTTTTGGTGATGCAGGCTCGGAGACTGTCGTGGTTCCGGGCTGATACCAAGTCTCTCCGATCAGGACCTGTGCGCCCATTCTCGCATTCCGATGGACATGATGCGCCACGGCTGAGCTTCGAGCTTGTTCCATGTTTCGCAGCAGTGATCGGCGAGATCGTCTTCGTTGAGAAAGATACGGTTGGACAGCCAGTTGTCGCGCAGGAACTGCCATATGTTCTCCTGCGGGTTGAGTTCGGGGCACTTGGCCGGCAGCCGCACGATGGTGATGTTGGCGGGCACAACGAGCTTGGCGGAGAGATGCCAGCCGGCCTGGTTGAGCAGCAGGGCGGCGTGGCATCCGGGGGCTATGTCGGCCGAGATGGCGGCAGGGTGCAAGTTCATCGCCGCCGTGTTGCACCAAGGCAGGATCAGCCCGGCCGCCTTGCCTTCCTTGGGGCAGATGGCGCCGAAGATGTAGGTCGAGGCGGTGCGCTGATCGATCGAAGCGGCTGGCCGGATTCCTCGGCGCGCCCAGCGGCGGGTGTTCTTGGTCTTCTGGCCGATCCTGGCTTCGTCGCCAAACCAGACCTCTATGTCGCCGTGTGCGCTTCGTCATGTTCGCACCTGATCCGCGGCAAAATCGCCGCTGTCAGGCAGAAAATCCACCTATCGGGCGGTCCGAATTTCCCGAGCCACTTCTCGAACGCGCGATCGCGGACAACAAGACCCCCGCGGGGCTGGAGGCGGCGCTCGCCCTTGTCGAGGGCGTCATCGTCCATGCGCCGCCGGACGACGAAGGCACCCACCCGATCGAGCTTGAAGGCGCCAACGGCGGCATGCTTCGTGCCGGGCGCACCATGATGCCGGTATCTAGCGCATCCAAGGATACCGCAGGGCAGGTACGCACCGGTTCCGATTTATTCACCTGTTCGGTAAAGAAGGCTCTAGGGGCAAAGCCCGGGCTTTGCTTTACTTCCCCGGCAGCGGCGCCGGTTCACCCAGCGACAGCATCAGCCGGTTGGCCCAGTTGAAGAAGCTGGCGGCTTGGATGGTATCGGCGATGGCCAGGTCGTCCATGCCGGTTTCGCGCAGGCGGGCGACGTGGCTGGGGCCGAAGCTCATCGGCATTTCGGTGAGGGCGACCGAGGCGGCGACGACGGCGTTCCAGCGTTCGCCGAGGTCGGCCCCCACGCCTTCGTCGAGCAACCGCTGCACATCGTCGCCGCGCTTGGCATAGGTGGTGGCGTGGCGGGCGTGGACTGAGGCGCAGTAGATGCAGCCGTTGAGCCGCGAGGTGGCGGTTGCCGCCAGCTCACGTTCAGCGCGCGGCAGGCCGGCCTTGGTGTTGTAGAAGATGTCCTTGTCGGTGCGGGTGCGCGCGCCGAGCACCTCGGGGTCATGCGCCAGCAGGCGGAAATAGGCCGATTTGGCGCGCGAGGCATCGACCAGCCCCTCCATGTGGCGCGGCGTCAGCGCGGCTTCGGCCATCGGCTCCAGCCAGGGCAGCCAGTCCAGCATATCGCGGGTGAAGACGTTGGGGATGGCGTGGCCTTCCGGGGCGTAGACGGGGTCGGTCATACTGCCCTCACGCGGCTTGCTGCATGGCGCGGAACCCGGCCACGACGCGGATCTGGAACGACAGGAAGGCGACCAACTGCGACAGCGTGACGATGGCGGGCGTAGTCCAACCGGCATCCACCAGGCGTTGCAACCATTCGGGCGAGGCATCGCGCGGATGGAACAACAGCATGTGCGCGTGGTCGAGTGCCGCCGCGAGCAGCACCCCCAGCACCGCCGCGTCGGCGGTGTGAACAACCCCGGCGCTATCCTCCACCGACAGCGGCCCGGCGGGAAACCGCCCGAATGGCCCCCGCGCGGCGGCGCGCCCAGCCTCTGCCCCCACAGCCCTGGCCAATACCGTATCCCGGACGGCCAGTCCCTCGGCATAGAACGCCGCCGCATCGTCCTGGTTGTGCAACAGCGCCAGAAACGCCGCCACCGCCCAGCGCTCGGTGACGCTGAAGCCGCTGGCGTCCACCGGCGTGAACAACCCATCGAAACTCGCCTGCGCGTGCCGGCGCGCCTCGTCGCGCTGCCGCCGCACGCCATCCAGCCCCGAGCCCGGTCCGATCCCCGCCAGCCGGTCGATCACATCGTCACTCATGCCACCCTCCGCATCGCGCCGCCCTGCCAGCCCAGCGCCGGCGCCACACGCTGCGCCACCAACTCGATCGAGCGCAGCACCGCGGGATGCGGCGGGTCGATCGAGTGCACCTGCACCGCGAGATCGGTCGCCCGCAACATCGTCGCATCCGCGCGCAACGACGCCACCACATCCTCGGCCGTGCCGACATGCACGTCATAGGCGGCGATCAGGTCATGCACACTCCCATTGGCGGCGGGATGGCCGGCCTCCGCCAATCGCGGCCGCATCCGCCCCAACCCAGCCTCAGCCAACCGGAATGCCTCACCGCGGTCATCGGCCACGAACACGCTGCGCGACGCCAGCACCCGCGGCACCACGCCGGCCGGCAGTGCCGCGAAATACGCATCCAGCATCGGCATCTGCATATCGGCGAGGCTCATGCCCCATTGCCCATCGGGCCGCGGCTGGGTGCGCGACAACAGCAACCCGTCCCCCGCCAGCCCCGCCCGGCGCGCGCCCTCCACCCCAAAACTCGCCTGCCACACCCGCGCATCCAGCCCGGGATGGGCGGGATACAGCACATCCCCGCCCGGCAGCGCCCGCCCGGCCCAGGCATCGCGCAGCGTGGCCAGATGCCCGACGGTGATCGTCCCGCGATCCTCGCTGTCCAGCCCGAACGCCCGAAACGCCGCCATGTTGCCGCCCGGCCCGATGCCGACCTCCAGCCGCCCGCCGGACAGCAGGTCCAGCACCGCGGTATCCTCGGCCACCCGGATCGGCAATTCCAACGGCAGGGTGATGATCCCCGTCCCCAGCCGGATGCGCGTCGTCCGCGCCGCGACATGGGCCAGGAACACCAGCGGCGCCGGCAACCCGCCCTCGCCCTCGTGGAAATGATGCTGCGCCACCCAGGCGGAATCATAGCCACACTGCTCGGCATGGGCGATCTGCTCGGCCGCCAGGCGATAGCGCTCCGCCGGCCCCGCCGCATCCAGCACCCTGGTGAAGAAGCCCAGCCGCCGCAGCAGCGGCAAGGCGCTCATGCCGGCGGGTACACCACGGCCTGTTGCCGCTTCAGCTCGATCTCGATGAACGCCAACGGCTTGTCGCCCCCGTTCATCACATCATGCTCGGCGCCAAACGGCCGGCCATAGGCGGTGCCAACCTCCACCTTGGTCTCGGTGACGTCGCGGCCGTTATGCACCTTCATGATCCCGTCGGTCAGCAGCACGACGAAATACGGCCACAGGTGCTGGTGCCAGCCGGTCACTGCCCCCGGCGCGAAGTCCCAGCGGGTGATGCGCACATCGTCATCGTCGCGCACCGTGGTGGGAACCGCCGGAATGGTGCAGACAAAGGCCATGGTCGCTCTCCTCAGGGATCGCCAGCTTTGGTCAACGCGGGATCGCGCGCAACCCCCGCCCGACATAGGCACCAATCTCGACGCCCGCCCGTCCCGGCAATGCGAACGCCACCGGCGGCAGCGCCTCGATGCCCTCAAACAGCGCGTCGTAGCTGGCGCGGATGCGCCTCTCGTCCTGGCGCGGCGCCAGGATCAGCACGTCGCGCCCGACCAGGTCGCCCGCCGTCCGGGTCTGGAAGCCGAATTGCCGGCAATCGGCGTTCAGGCAGAACAGCGGCGGATCGCCACCCAGCGCGTAGTCCAGCTTGCCGGCATCGGCCCAGCTCGGCGCCACGATCGGCCGCTCCAGCAACCCGCGCCCCGCCAGTGCGCCGCGCAACGGCGTCCAATCCAGCCCCTGGCGCAGCGGATCGCCCGCAAACCGCAACAGGTTCAGGTTGAGTTCCACCGCCCCCAGCCCCAACCCCACCACCAGGAACCCCGCCGTGCCCGCCAGCGTGCGCCGCAACGCCACCGACCCGTCGTCGAGAAGCTGCACGATCCACCGCCCCAGCAGCGGAAAGACAAACAGATACCCCGGTGCCGCCCAATGGTACAACACCCGCGGCGACCAGGCCGAAATCACCACAAACAGCACGATCGGCCCAAACCCCAGCCACGCCAACACCCACGGCCCGCGCTCTTGCGGCCCCCGCCACAACGCCCGCGCCCACAGCACCGCCAACGGCAGCCACAGCCACGGCAACAGAAACACCGCCTCGCCCGCCAGCGTCACCAACGGCGCCGCCAGATCCAGCTTGCGCACCCCAGCCCGCCCGCCCTGAAACGCAAAACTCGCCCAGCCATGCGCCGCGTTCCAGAAAACCACCGGCGAGAACACGATGGCCGCCACCAATCCCGCCACCCAAGGCTGCGGCCGCACCAGCCACCGCCGGTCCAGCGTCACCAGCGCCACCAGCGCCCCGGCAAACGCCAGCACCGCCGTGTATTTCGACAGCATCGCCAACCCGGCACACAGCCCGGCCCCTATCCACCAGCCCCAGCCGCCGCGCTCGATCGCGCGCCAAAGGCACAGCGCAAACCCCAGCAACGCCGCCACCAGCGGCCCATCCGGCAACACCCACCCCCCCGTCGTCACCCCCAACACCGGCGCCATGTTCAGGCCCACCGCCGCCCACAACCCGGCCCGCGCCCCGAACAAATCCCGCGTCAACACGAACATCAACCAGGTCGACAGCGCGAACAGCGTGATGAACGGCAGCCGCACCACCACCGCCGCCTCGCTGCCGGCCAGCCGAGCGATCCCCGCCGACAACCACCACGCCAGTGGCGGATGGTCGAAATAGCCCCAGGCCATCTCCCGCCCGGCCGCCACCATATAACTCTCGTCCACCCCGAGCCCAACCGCCCAGCCCAGCGCCACGCGCAACAACGCGGTCCCCAGGATCAGCAGCCCGACCCAGCGCGCCGGAGTCATCGCCTTCAGAACGCCAGCAGCCGAACGCCCAGCCCCGCCAGCACCGTGCCCAGCACCGCGTCAAACCCGCGCTGGATGCGCCGGTACAGCCGCGTCACCACTTCGGCCGACAACGCCACCGCCAGCGCCCCGTGCCAGAGCAGCGACATCAGCGCCGCCCCCAAAACCCCGGCCGTCACCGTCGGTCCATTTGCCCCCGCCGTCACCAGCACCCCGGCCAGCGCCACCCAGAAAGCCCCCGCCTTGGCATTCAGCACCATCACCGCCAGCCCACGCGCAAAATCCCGCCCGCGCGGCTGCAACAGCGGCGGCTTCACGTCGGTCCAGGCCTCCACCGCATTCCCCCGCCACGCCGCCCGCCAGCTCTGCACCGCCAAATACAACAGGAACGTCCCGCCGCCCCAGCGCAGCGCCGTCATCGCCCAGGGATGCGCCGCCGCCAGCGCCGCCACCCCCCCGACGGCCGCAAACCCCCAAATCAGCTCGCCCGCCGCCATCCCCGCCGCACAGCCCAGCGCCGGCCCCCGCCCGTCCCGCGCCGCGGTGCCCAGCAACATGGCGAAATTCGGGCCAGGGGACATCAGCGCGAGCGTGAACCCGGCCCAGAATATCAGCAGCACGGACAGGTCCATGGGCATCGCCTTATCCCGGGATCAGCAAGAAAGAATCTTCTTTTTCTGAAGAAAAAGAAGCAAAAAGACTTTCATCCATTTGCGCCCGGCCTCGCGGCGAGGCGCAAACGGATAAAAGTTTTTTGGTTCTTTTTTCCAAAAAAGAACGCGCTTCCTGTTCCTAGTCCGCCAGCACGTTCTGCTTCTGCGCGCCCAAGCCGTCGATCCCCAGCGTCATGACATCACCGGCCTTCAGCCAGATCGGCGTCGGCTTCTTGCCCATCCCCACCCCCGGCGGCGTCCCGGTGGCGATCACGTCGCCCGGATGCAGGGTGATGAAGTGGCTGACGTAGCTGACGATCTGCACCACGTTGAAGATCATCGTCTTGGTGTTGCCGTTCTGCATCCGCTCACCGTTCACATCGAGCCACATCGCCAGGTTCTGCGGGTCCGGCACTTCATCCTTGGTCACCATCCACGGCCCGGTCGGCCCGAAGGTGTCGCAGCCTTTGCCCTTGTCCCAGGTGCCGCCGCGCTCGGACTGGAAGTTCCGCTCGCTGACGTCGTTGACCACGCAATAGCCCGCGACATGGTTCATCGCGTCGGCCTCGGACACGTACTTGGCCTTGGTGCCGATGATGATGCCCAGTTCCACTTCCCAATCCGGCTTGGTCGAGCCCTTGGGGATCACCACGTCGTCGTTCGGCCCCTGGAACGCGCCTAGCGACTTCAGGAAGATGATCGGCTCGGTCGGCGGCGTCGCCCCGGTCTCGGCCGCATGGTCGGCGTAGTTCAGGCCGATGCAGACGAAATTCAGCGGGCGGGCGATGCACGGCCCGATCCGCGGCGTGCTGCGCACCAGCGGCAGGGTCTTCGGATCGGCGCCGGCGATCTTGGCCAGCCCGGCCGGCGACAGCGTCGTGCCATTGATGTCGGACACGATGTCGGACAAATCGCGCAGATTGCCATCGGCATCCAGCACGCCGGGCTTCTCCGCGCCAGGGGCGCCATAGCGAACGAGCTTCATGGTCGGTTTCCTCGAATGGATCGAATGGGTGCGACAGACTACAGCGAGATGCCGCCGTCAATCACCAGCGCCTGGCCGGTCACAAACACGCTGTCATCGCTGGCCAGATACACCGCCAGCGCCGCGATCTCATCCGCCCGCCCCAGCCGCCCCATCGGCTGGCGCGCGATAAACGCCGCCCGCGCCGCCTCCAACGACCCCGCCGCCGCCGCATTGGCCGCGATCCGCTCATCCAAGGACGGCGACTGCACCGTGCCCGGACAGATGCAATTGCAGCGCACCCCCTTGGTGGCAAAATCCGCCGCGATCGACTTGGTCAGCCCCACCACCGCCGCCTTGGACGCGCCATAGACAAACCGCCCGGCAATCCCCTTCACCGAACTCGCCACCGACGCCATGTTGATCACCGAGCCCGCCCCGCGCGCCAGCATCCCCGGCAAAAACGCCTGGCACGTCCGCATCATCGATTTCACATTCAGGTCAAAGGCGAAATCAAACTCCGCCTCGCTGGCCTCCAGCACCGACCCCTGATGCACAAATCCCGCACAGTTGAACAGGATATCGACCGCTCCCACCGCCTCGGCCGCCGCCTGCACCGCGCTCGTATCGCGCACATCCAGCACCAACGTCCGAATGCCCGGCCCAACAATCTCGGCCAGCTTCGCCGCGTTCAGGTCGGTCGCGTAGACTTGTGCCCCCTCGGCGGCGAAGGCCAAGGCCGTCGCCCGCCCAATCCCTTGGGCGGCGGCGGTCACGAAGGCGGTTTTTCCTTTTAGGCGCAGGGACATGGGTGTGGTCCGATCAAGAAAAAGCGTTTGACGGCAAGTCGGAAGCAAGCGAGGTCAGCAAGAAAAGAGAAGGCCTTCTTTTT
>JANXSA010000646.1 GCA_025352915.1 Rhodospirillales bacterium
GCATGTTGCGGCGGGTGCGGCGCAGGGCGGCGGGGCCCATGGTGGTGACTTCTTCGTTACCGAAACGGATGCTGCCGGCGGTGGCGCGGATGAGGCCCATGATGGCGCGGCCGGTGGTGGTTTTGCCGCAGCCGCTTTCGCCGACAAGGCCGAGGGTTTCGCCGGGGCGGAGGGTGAGGCTGACGCCGTCGACGGCGCGGATGGTGCCGGTTTGGCGGCGGAGCAGGCCGGTGCGGATGGGGAAGTGGATTTTTAGGTTTTCGACGGTCAGGAGGGGGGTGTCGGGGCGGTGTGGCGTGGCCGCAGCGGGGGCGACTTTCGGGGCGGCTTGGACGAGGAGGGCCTGGACTTCGTCGGGGAAGTGGCAGGCGGTGGCTCGGCCCGATTTGGCTTCGTTTGGGGCCAGTTCGAGGAGCGGAGGGTCTTCGGCGGTGCAGAGGGGGCGGGCGATCGGGCAGCGGGGGTGGAAGGCGCAGCCGGGGGGCAGGCGGGCGGGGGCGGGGGGCTGGCCGGGGATGGGGACCAGGCGGTCGGCGACGATGTCCAGGCGCGGGAGGGAGTGGAGCAGGCCGACGGTGTAGGGGTGGCGGGGGCTTTGGAAGATGTCGGCGACGTCTCCGGTTTCGACGATGCGGCCGCCGTACATCACCGCGACGCGGTCGGCGAATTCGGCGATCACGCCGAGGTCGTGGGTGATGAGGATGACGGCGGCGCCGGTTTCGGCCTGGCGTTTGGCGAGGACGGCGAGGATTTGGGCCTGGACGGTGACGTCGAGGGCGGTGGTGGGCTCGTCGGCGATGATGAGGTGTTTGGCGCCGGCCATGGCCATGGCGATGACGGCGCGCTGGCGCATGCCGCCGGAGAACTGGTGCGGGTATTGGGCGATGCGGGTTTCGGGGTCGGGGATGTCGACTTCGCGCAGGAGGGCGGCGGCGCGGGGGGCGGCTTCGGCGGCTGGGGCGAGGCCGTGGGCGATTTGGCCTTCGATGACCTGGCGGCCGATGGTCAGGACGGGGTTCAGGGTTGTGGTGGGGTCTTGGAAGATCAGGCCGACGTCCAGGCCGCGCAGGGTGCGCAGGGTTTCCGGGTTGGCGGTGGTGATTTCGGTGTCGCCCATGCGGATGCTGCCGGCGACGCGGGCGGTGGGGGGGAGGAGGCCGGTGATGGCCAGGGCGGTGACGCTTTTGCCGGAGCCGGACTCGCCGACGATGCCGAGGACTTCGCCGGCGTGGACGTCGAAGTCGATGGCGCGGACCGCCGGCACGTCGCGGCCGCTGCCGGTGAAGGTCACCGACAGGGCGCGGACGGACAGGACCGGCGGGTTGGGGCGGCCGCCGTCAGGCATCGTGCGTCAGCTGGTGAAGCCGAGCGTGCGCAGGACCAGGAGGCTGTCGAGGTCCCTGGTGAAGCCGCCAACGTTCTTGGCGGCGACGGCGAGGAAGACGTCGAAGGTGTTGGTGGCGACGCCGAAGCTGGCGTCGACCATGGCCTTGTTCAGCGCGGCGTAGGCGGCTGTGACATCGGCGGTGCCGAAGGCGGTGTTGACGCGCTCGATGGCGGCGACATAGGCGGTGTGCGGGTTTGGGTTGCCGAGGACGGGGTTGTTGGCGATGCGGTAGATCGAGTTGGTGGTGATGCGGGTGGGGAATTTCTGCACGTTGCCGACGCCGCCGAAGACCGCAGCGAACTTTCCGCCGAGGAGGGCGTCGACGAATTCCGAGCCCTGCTTGAGGTCGAGCTGGATGTCGATGCCGGCTTTCTTGAGCGTGCTTTGGACGACCTGGCTGATCGCCGAGCCGTCCTGGTCGGCGCCGTTGACCAGGAGTTTCCAGTCGTTCATTTCGGCGGTGGAGAGGCCGGATTGCTTGAGCAGGGCTTGGCCTTTGGCTAGATCGAAGGCGTAGGTCTTGTCGTAGCCTTGGTCCGCGGCCGGATTGGCGGGGGCCCAGGGGAGGGCGGTGACTTCGCCGAGGCCGGCATAGCCGACGCGCAGGATGGCGGCGCGGTCGACCAGGTAGTTGAAGGCCTGGCGGAATTTTTCGTTCTTGAACGGGCCGTTGGTGGTGTTGATGCGCAGCACCTGGACGAGTTGGCCCTGGCCCTGCCAGAGCTGGAAGCCGGCGGTGCGCAGGCGGACGGCGGCACGGGCGCCGCCGCCGAAGATCATGTCGGCGGCTTTGGATTCGAGTGCTGCGGCGGCACTTTCGTTGTCGCTGAAGATGGTGAAGACGACTTCGGACAGGACGGGCTGGTTGGCGCGCCAGTATTTCGGATTGGCGACCAGGCGCAGGCGTTGGCCGAGGACGCGCTCGGCGACGGTGAAGGGGCCGGTGCCGTTGACTTTGGTCTCGGCGGTCTCGGTGGTGTCTCGGGCGATGACGAACATGAATTGGAGGAGGTCGGTGACCTGGCGGTCGGGGACTTTCGCCTTGAAGTTCAGGCGGACGGTCTTGTCGTCGACGACGGTCCAGTCGCGGACCACGCTCATGGTGGGGAAGACGTTCTTGCCGGTTTTGGGGTCGTTGGCCTTTTTGAGCGAGGCGTCGAGGTCGGCACTGGTCAGCGCGGCGCCGCTGTGGAAGGTCACGCCCGCGCGCAGGACGATGGTGCAAGACATGTTATCGGGCGCGATGGCGAAGCTCTGGGCCAGGGCGGGGACGGGTTTGCCGGCCGCGTCGTATTCGATCAGCGTGTCGTAAAGATTGCGCATGATCGAGGCGTTCTGTGACGAGAACTGGTGCGGGTCGAAATTGACGATGTCGGCCAGGAGGGCCACGCGCAGGGGACGGCCGCCCTTGGGAGCCGATTGGGCCGCTGCGTCGTGTGCGATGGCCAGTCCGGCGCCGGCAACGGATGCCAACAGGGTTCGACGATTCATGACATGGGTCATGCGCTGTCTCCTTGCTTGATTGGTGGCGCGGTTCGGTGGCGCGTGCGCCGATTATAATAGCTTTTCATCGGGCATCCCGGCTGTCAAACCGAATTGGCGGTTTCGGGCGCGACGGCGATGCGTTTTGCTGGACGTTGACAGGGGGCGGTTGGCGAGGGGAGGCTCGCCGGGTAACCCGAGAGGAGCCAGGGATGGCCGCGATCGATCCGATCACCGTGTCCGTCATCCAGCATCGCCTGCGCGCGATCGTGGAGGAGATGGGCGAGGCGATGCTGCGGACGGCGTATTCGCAGATCCTGAATTCATCGCGGGATTTCTCGACGGCGCTGTGCGATCCGCAGGGGCGGCTGATCGCGCAGGCCGAGCATGTGCCGATCCATGTGGGGGCGCTGCCGTTCGCGGCGCGGGCGGTGACCGAGTATTTCGGCGACACGATCCGGCCGGGGGATGTGTTCCTGTTGAACGATCCGTATCGCGGGGGGAATCATATTCCCGACCTGACGGCGTTTGTGCCGGTGTTCGATGGGGATCGGTTTGTGTTCTGGTCGATCAACCGGTCGCACCAGTCGGATATCGGGGGGGCGACGCACGGGGCGTATAATGCGGGGGCGACGGAGATTTTCCAGGAGGGGATTCGGATTCCGCCGCTGCGGCTGTACGACCAGGGAGTGCGGCGCGAGGATGTTTTCGAAATGATCGTGTTGAACGTGCGCCATCCGCGGGATTTTCGCGGCGACCTCGCGGCAATGATCGGTTCGGCGCGGGTGGGGGAGCGGCGGCTGGCGCAGTTGCTGGCGGAGTTCGGGTCGGCTGTGACACATGCAGGGGTGGAGGCGGTGCTGGACGGGGCGGAGCGCCAGGTGCGGGCGATTATCGCGGGCTGGGCGGACGGGGTTTATGAGGGCGAGGCGTTTCTTGATGATGACGGGCACAAGTTTAGCGATATTCGTATCCATGCCCGGGTGACCAAGAGCGGCAGCGACCTGGAAGTCGATCTGAGCGAGAGCCATGAACAGGTGGTGGGGTTCATCAATTCCTCGCTGGCCAACACGCATTCGGCTGTGGTGGTGGCGCTGTCCTATCTGATCGACCCTGATATCCCGAAGAACGATGGCGCGTTCCGGCCGCTGAAGGTGGTGCTGAAGCATGGCACGATCGTGTGGCCGCGTGACGGCGCGCCGGTGACGCTGTGCACCAACCATTGCGGACAAGAAATAATTGAGGCGATCATCAAGGCCTTGGCGCCGGCCTGTCCGGAGCGGGCGATGGCGGGGTGGGGGCGGCGGTTCCGGATTGCCATCCAGGGGGTCGATCCGCGCACCGAGCGGGGGTTCATCTGGCATCTGTTCCAGTCGCGGCCTGGGGGCGGTGCGAGTTCGGCGGGGGATGGCTGGGCCGGGGGCGGCGAGTGGCAGGCCGCTGGCGGGATCAAGTTCGGCAGTATCGAGGGGCATGAGGTGCGGTTTCCGTTGTTCTTCAAGCGGCATGAATTCCGGCCGGATAGTGGGGGGGACGGGCAGTTTCGCGGCGGCTGTGGCGGCGAGCTGGAGATGGCGATCGAGACGGCCGTCGCGGCGGTGGGCAATACCGCCGGGGACGGGATCAAGTATGGCGCCTGTGGGATGGTGGGCGGTGCGGATGGCAAGCCGCATCGCTATTGGCTGGAGTCCGACGGGCGGGCCGACCGGGCGCTGAAGACCAAGGAGGTGGGCGTGGTGATCCGGCCTGGCGATGTGCTGCACGCGCATTCCGGCGGTGGCGGCGGCTGGGGGCCGCCCGTGCGGCGCAGCGCCGAGGCGCGGGCAGCCGAACTGCGTGCCGGTTTCATAACGGGAGCGAAGTGATGTTCGCGATCGGCATCGATGTCGGCGGCACCTTCACCGACCTGGTGGCGGTGGACGCGGCGGGGCGCGTGACGCTGGCCAAATCAGCGTCGACCCCTGGCGACCAGTCGGTCGGGGTGATGGAGGGGCTGGAGCGACTGGCGGAGACGCTGGGCACCACGCGTGCCGCCATGCTGGCCAATACGCTGCGTGTCGTACATGGCACCACGGTGGCGACCAACGCGCTGTTGGAACACAAGGGAGCGAAGGTTGGCCTGCTGACCACCGAGGGGCATCGCGACATCATCGAGATGCGCGAGGGGCTGAAGGACGACCGCTACAATCTGCGCATGGCGCCGCCGGTGCAGCTGGTGCCGCGGCACCTGCGGCTGGGCGTGCGCGAGCGCATCCGGCCGGATGGGCGGATCGAGATTCCGCTAGACCAGGTCTCGCTGAATGCCGCGATCGCCACGCTGGTGGCCGAGGGGGTGGAGGCCGTTGCGATCTGCACCCTGCATGCCTGGCGCGACGGGCGGCATGAGCGGGCGATGGCGGATGCCGTGCGGGCGGCGATGCCGGGGGCGTATGTGTGCCTGTCGTCCGAGGTGTTGCCGCAGATCAAGGAATACGACCGGGTCTGTACCACGGTGGTGAACGCCTATGTCGGCCCGGCGTTGCAACGGTATCTGACACGGCTGGAAACGCGGTTGCGCGAGGGGGGGTATGGCGGGCCGGTGCTGATCATCCAGTCGCATGGCGGGGTGGCGACGATTGCCGATGCGGTGGCGCTGTCGGCCGGCGCGGTGCTGTCCGGGCCGGCGGGCGGGGTGGCCGGGTCGTGCCATGCGGCGACGCTGATGGGGCATGGGGATCTCATTCCGTTCGACATGGGCGGGACCTCGACGGATATTTCGCTGGTGGTCGGCGGCACGGCGGCGATTGCCTCGGACCGGCGGCTGGCCGGGCAGCGTGTGGCGTTACAGAGCCTGGACATTGCTTCGATTGGCGCCGGTGGTGGCTCGGTTGCCCGGGTTGATGCCGGGGGAGTGCTGCATGTCGGGCCGGAGAGCGCGGGCGCGCAGCCTGGGCCGGCGTGTTATGGGCGCGGCGGCATCGAGGCGACGGTGACGGATGCCAATCTGGTACTGGGCTTTCTCGATGCCGAGAATTTTCTGGGCGGGCGGGCGAAGCTGGATGTGGCGGCGGCCGAGGCGGCGGTGGACCGGGTGGCGGAGCGGCTCGGGGTGGACCGGATGGCCGCGGCCGAGGGCATTCATCGCATCATCAACACCCGCATGGCCGAGGGTATCCGCCTGGTCTCGGTGCGGCGCGGCGTCGATCCGCGGCGCTTCGCCATCCTGTCGTTTGGCGGTGCCGCCGCACTGCATGTGACCGACGTGGCGCGGCAACTCGATCTCAAGCGGGTGATCGTGCCGCGGCTGGCCGCGGTGCTGTCGGCCTGGGGCATGTTGGCGTCCGATTTGCGCTACGAGGTCGCGCGCACCCATATCGGCGATGCCAGCCGGCTGGATGCGGCCGACCTGCGGGCAGTGTGGGCGGAGATGGAGGCGGATGGGCGAGCGCGACTGGCTGCGGCCAGTTTCGACGGCCCGGTCCGCGTGCACCGCTCGGCCGACATGCGCTATGGCGAGCAGATCTTCGAGGTCTCGGTGCCGCTGGACGGCATCGATTTCGCCAGTGCTGACCTGACAAGATCACTGGCCGATGCGTTCCATGCCCGGCACGAGGAACTCTACACCTATGCCATGCCTGATCAGGAGGCAGTGCTGGTCAATGCCCGCGTGGCCGTGGTCGGCGGGTTGCCGGCCCTGCCGCAGGAGCCCCGTCTGTCGCACGGCGCCCCGGCTGCGCCACGCGGGTTGCGGCGTATTCACCTGGGCGGTTGGCGTGAGGTGCCGGTCTATGACCTTGAAGCCCTCGCACCGGGTCAGGTGATCAATGGGCCTGCGGTTGTCGAATCAGCGACTACCACGGTGTTGATGCGAAACGGCGACATCGCGACGGTGACGCCGTTTGGGTGGCTGGATATCGCGGTTGGATAGAAGGTCGAGGACAGAAGTGTTGTTCTTTTTGTGAACAAAAAAAACCAAAAAAACTTTATTTATTTGCCTGCATAACGGTTGTGGCTCTCGGCTCGACATTTCTGGGCGGATGGCGAAGCCGCGCCGCGCAGAACCCGCCAACGGCATCACCTTTAGAAATAAATTCACTTTCATATCATTAAGGCCCAGGGGCTTGGCCCGTCGCGCGAAGGCGGGCTCGGGGCCTGGCCGGTCTGGGCAGAGCCCAGCCCTGCTTCACTTTTCGCTTGTGCGGGTGCCCCCTGGGCTTTGCCTTGCCTTTCTAACCGGTCCGCCGCACCCCCCAGAACACCGGGAAATACGATTTCGAAAACCCGGTCAGCGTGTCGCGGAACGCCGTCGGCAGGTAGAACAACCCCAGCGGCACGAACGGCACCACCTCGTCAAGCGCCCGGCGCTGGATGTCGGCGGCCAGCTTCTGTTGGCTCGGCAAATCCGGCGCGTCGAACCAGTCCGCCCGCATCTTCAGCATCTCGGCATCCTGCGGCCGCCACATCGCCTTGGCGTCCACGCCGTTCGTCCACAACGGCAGCGACACCGCCGGACTGGCGATCGACAGCCCGGTCCACCAGGTGCAGTAGCTCGACCAGCCGCCTTTCTCCGGCAGTTCGGCGTTATTGTTGCGGCGCGCAATCATCGTTCCCCAGTCCATGCTGGCGAACTCGATGTTCAGCCCGAGCGCCTTGAGCAGCGCCTCCGCCACCAGCGATTCCTGGCGGATCGAGGGGAAGTCCGAGGGCGACATCAGCAGCACTTTTTCGCCCTTGTAGCCACTCTCGGCGACCATCTTTTTGGCCAGCGCCATGTCGCCGTTCTTCGGCAGACGCTCCATTCCCGCCGTGCCGGCGTACGGCGAGCGCGGCGGGAACATGCCGACGCCGGTGGCGCCCAGTTCCTTGGCCAGTTCGCCCAGCACCGCGTCGACGAAATCCTGCTGGTTCACCGCGAACAGCACCGCCCGCCGCAGCTTCGGGTTGTTGAACGGCGGCTGGTGCTGGTTGAAGAACAGGCTCATCAGATTGCCGAAGGCGTCGAACACATCGACCTTCACCCCCGGCGATTTCCGCAACTGCGGCACCAAGTCGATCAGCGGCTGGTCGAGCCAGTCGATCTCGCCGCGTTGCAATGCGGCCGCCGCGGTCGCCGGGTCGGGCATGATCGTCCATTCCACCCGGTCGAAATTCGCCGCCAGGGAGCCGGCATACATGTTGTTCGGCTCCGAACGCGCCACGTATTTGCCGTTCCTGGCATAGCTGACGTTCGACCCCGCCTTCCACTCATCCCGCACGAACTTATAGGGACCGCTGCCGACGATCTCGCTGATCTGGCTGAAGGCGTCGGTCTTGGCGATCCGCTCCGGCATCACCGCCACATCGCACAGCGCGCGCGGCAATAGCGGGAAGGTCTTCTTCAGCCGGAAGCGCAGCCGGTTATCGTCAAGCGCCTCCAACTCGTTCACCGCCGCCATCATCGTGCCGACCAGCGGCGCGCGCTTGGAAGTGCGTTCGATCGACCGAACTGCGTCAATCGCCCGCACCTTCTCACCGTCATGATGCTCCAGCCCGGGGCGCAAGGTCATGGTCCAGGTCAGGCCGCCATCGCTCACCTCGGTGCCGGCCAGCATCTGCAATTGCGGGGTCAGCGCTTCATCCAGCCCGTACAGCCGGTCCCATACCATGTAGGAATGCATACCCGTCACCAGCGTGGTGGACCACACGGGGTCGGGGCTGGCGAGATCGGCCTGCGGCACGAACTTCAAAACCCGCGTGCCCTGGGCAGCGACAATCGATGGCCGCGCAAGGCCCAGCGCGGCAGCCGTGAGGAACGTGCGTCGCTGCATGGTCACTCTCCTGTGAATCCGGGGCCGGTCTGCGTGGCGTCAGGCAGCATGGATCAAACCAGCGCGCGGATGCCAGAAAATCCGTATCCGCCGCCAGGGCTAGCGGGTGACGGCTCAGGCAGAAAGCCAGCCTCCGGCGGCGTCGTGCGCAGCACGCTTTCGCGTGACGGGCCGGGGGCCCTTTGATCCCATTTTTTGGACGGCTTGATCGGCTTCGGTTGCCTACTGCCCCGTCACGCCGTCTTCCTCACCCCCCAGAACACTGCCGAGCCCGAGCGCGCGAACCCCGTCAGGTTGGTGCGGAAGGCCGTCGCCGAGAATTGCAGCCCCAGCGGCACGAACATCGCGTTCTCCAGGGCACCGCGCTGGATCTGTTCGGCGATGGTTTTTTGCGCGGCGAGGTCGGGCGCGTCGAACCAGGCGTCGCGCAGTTTTTCCTGTTCCGGCAGCGTCGGCCGCCACCAGGCGCCGGCGGCGGCGCCATTGGCACGCAGCGGCAGGTGGGTAGCCGGGGTGTTGATCGACAGGCCAGTCCAGGAGGTGGTGTAGCAGCTCCAGCCGCCCTTGTCGGTCGGCTCGCGGCTGTTGCGGCGCTGGATCATGGTGCCCCAGTCCATGCTGGCGAATTCGACGTTCAGGCCGATGGATTTCAGCACGGAGTCGGCCACCAGCGAGGATTGCCGGATCGAGGCGATGTCGGTCGGCGACATCAGCACGATCTTCTCGCCCTTGTAGCCGGACTCGGCGACCATCTTCCTGGCCGCGGCGACGTTGGCGGGCATCAGTTCCAGTCCGGCTTTGCTGGCAAACGGGGATTTCGGCGGGAACACCCCGACTCCGGTGCCGCCGAGTTCCTTGGCCTCGTCGCCCAGCACGGCGTCGACGAAATCCTGTTGCGAGACGGCGGCGAGCACGGCGCGGCGCAGCTTGGGGTTGTCGAACGGCGCCTGGTAGTGGTTGAAGAACAGGCTCATCAGGTTGCCGAGCTGGTCGAACACTTCGGTCTTGACGCCGGGGGCGCGGCGCAGGATCGGCAGGTGATCGGATAGCGCGCCATCCAGCCAGTCGATCTCGCCGCGTTGCAGGGCGGCCAGCGAGGTGGCGGGGTCGGGCATGGTGGTCCACTCGACGCGGTCGAAATGCACCACCTTGCCGCCGGCCCACATGCTGATCGGCTCGCTGCGCGGCACGTATTTCTCGTTGCGGACATAGACGGCGCCGGCGCCGGCGCGCCATTCCTCGCGCACGAACTTGAACGGGCCGCTGCCGACATACTCGTTGATCTGGGTGAAGGCGTCGGTCTTGGCGATGCGTTCGGGCATCACCACCACGCCGGTCAGCGCATAGGGCAGCAGCGAGAACTTCTTCTTCAGCCGGAAGCGCAGCCGGTTATCGTCCAGCGCCACCAGCTCGTTGGTTACCGTCATCAGCGATTCGACCAGCGGCGCGCGCTTGGAGCTGCGCAGGATCGAGGCGACCGCGTCGGCCGAGCGCACCCGCTCGCCATCATGGTGCATCAACCCCTCGCGCAGCGTCAGCGTCCAGGTCAGGCCATCATCGCCAACCTCTTCGCCGCCGACCATCTGCTTCTGCGGCAGGAAGCCTTCGTCCAGCTCGTACAGCCGGTCCCACACCATCATGCTGTGCATGGCGGCGACCGTGGTGGTGGACCAGACCGGGTCAGGATTGGCCAGGTCGGCATGCGGCACGAAGCGCAGCACGCGGAGGTTGCCCGAGCCCTGGGCCAGCGCGGGGCGAGCAAGCGGGGACGCGGCCAGGGCAGAGCCCGCGGCGGCGGCAAGCAGATGGCGGCGCTTCATGGCGCGTCTCCTGTGCGGGAACCGGCAAGATTGCAGGCACCAACTCTGGCGGAACGCGCGGGCGAAGGCCAGAGGGTTACGACAAGTTCACACGGGCGGCGTCGGACGCTTGCGGGAAGGGGAAGGGCAGAAAGCAAAGTCTTTTTTTCTGAAGAAAAAGAAGCAAAAAGACTTCATCCATTTGGCCTGGGCGTTGGCGACTGGAACCCGCCCAATGGATAAAAGTTTTTTGGTTCTTTTTTTCAAAAAAGAACGCGCTTCCTTATTCCGCCGCCCCCTTCACCTGCTCCCACCACGCGCACTCGCCCGGCGCCATGGCGAAATTCCCCGCCACCACCTGCACCGGCGCGCGCAGCCCCTCCTCCGCCATGCGGCGCTTCAGCGCGTGCGAACCCGCCCGCTGCTCCGCCGTCATGCGCAACCGCTCATGCCCCCAGATCGACGGCCCGGCGTCGCACACCGCCGCCTGGTGCGTGGCGGGCTCAACCACCCGCCCGCCCCAGCCGTATTCCACCATGAAGCCGCCCGGCGTCCGGGCGTAGAAGCTGGTCATCAGGTCGTTGGCGTGGCGGCCCAGCGTGGTGGCGATGCGGCCTTCCTGTTCGCCGGCGATGTCGTAGCCCTGGCCGACATCGTCCAGGTTGAACAGCTCGACCATGAAATGGTGGAACTGCGGCGCGCCGGAGGTTTCCAGCATGGCGAAGCTGTGGTGCCGGCCGTTCACATGCATGAAATAGCCGCGGAACGGCGTCTCGATCCAGTCGGACACGCCGAAGCCCAACACGTCGCGATAGAACGCCAACCCGGCCTGGACATCGCGCACCAGCATCACCGCATGGCCCATCCCGAGCGCCCCGGTGCGAAACCCCGACAGGCAGCGGCCGGGCCGGAACGCCTCGTCGGTCACCGCAGCACCATGCACCAGCTCCACCCGGTTGCCGAACGGGTCGAGCGTATGGACCAGCCCGCGCACCTGCCGCCGGTCGCACAGCGCCGCATCGCCGCGCGTCACCCGATGCCCCGCCGCCTCCAGCCGCGCCGCCATCCCGTCCAGCGCGGCGGCATCGGCCACCTCCCAGCCGAAAAACGCCGGCCCGTCGCTGGCATCGCGCGCCACCACCAGGCGCTGCTTGCGATCGTCCATGCGAAACGCCAGCTCGGCATTACTGCGCCCGGCCAGTTGGAGCCCCAGCACCCCGGTGGCGAAGCCGGACCAGTCCTCCAGGTTGCTCGCATGCAACCCGATATAGCCCAGCGCCTGGATGCCCATGCCCGCCTCCCCTAACCGATGCCGCATCATCATCTCTCGTGCCCGGCGCTGTCGAGTACATCCCGCGCCCGCTTGCGCAGCGCCGGCAGCACCTCGGCACCGAACCAGCAATTTTTCCGCTCCCACCCGCCGGTGCGCCAGGACGGATGCGGCAACGACAACCGCTCCGGCAAGTACAGTCGCCAATCCCGCACCCGTGCCGACATCGCCCCGGGCCCCAGCGAGCGCGCAATGGCGTAACTGCCCACCAGCAGCGTCAGCCGCACCGCCGGCATCAACGGCAACAGTCGCGGATGCCAGGTCGGGGCGCAGATCTTCATCGGCGCCGCATCGCCACCATTCGGCAGCCGACCAGGGTAGCACAGCCCCATCGGCACAATGGCAACGCGCCCCTCGTCGTAGAATTCGTCCCGCCCGATGCCCATCCAGCCGCGCAGGCGCTCCCCCGACGCGTCGTCCCACGGCACACCGGAGGCGTGCACCTTGGTCCCCGGCGCCTGGCCGATGATCAGCAACCTTGCGGTGGCCGAAACCCGCAGCACCGGCCGTGGGCCGAGCGGCAACTGCGCCGCGCATAACGTGCAGGCGCGGGCGGCGGCGGCGGCCTCATCGAGGGTGTCCATGGTCAGAAAGGAAGAATCTTCTTTTTCTGAAGAAAAAGAAGCAAAAAGACTTCATCCATTCGGGCCGGGCCTTCGCGACTGGCACCCGCCCAGTGGATAAAAGTTTTTTGGTTCTTTTTTTTCAAAAAAGAACATCCTTCCTCACTCACGGCCTGCATGCGCGCCCGGCCACGCGGCGACAGCGGCCAGTCGGGCACCGGCACGGCGGGGTCGATCAGCACATCGGGGTGGGTGATGAAATACACGACACTCATGCCAGCGCGTACTCCACCTCGGGCGTATAGACCGCGGCCTCCTTGCCGAGTTGCGAGCTGAACAGGGTGAAGTGGTCCACCTCGATCGGCCCGGCGCGGAACAGGTTATGCGCCTGGACAAACCCGGCCAGCTTGTCCGGCGCCGCGTTGTCCAACCGCGCCAGGGTGACATGCGGCGCGAACCGCCGCCGCTCCGGCGCCAGCCCCGCGCGCTGCAACGCCGTTTCCACCTTGCCGGCCAGGTGCTCCAGCGCCGGATTGCGCGTCACCCCCACCCACAGCGTGGTGTCCCGCCCGCCCTTGGCAAAGGTGCCGACGCCCGCCAGCTCCATCGAAAGCCGCTTCGCCCGCAGCGCCGCCAGCGCCTCGTCGATCTCTTCGGCGCGATACGCCGGTACTTCGCCGATGAAGCGCAACGTCAGGTGATAATTCTCCATCGGCACCCAGCGCGCGCCGGCAATCCCCCCGCCTCGTATCCCCGCGCCGCCCAGCATCGCCAGCCGGCGCCGTGCCTCCCACGGCAGTTCGAGCCCGACGAACAGCCGCATCGCTACCGCCGCACCCGGCCCAGCAGCTCGGCCACCAGCGGCGCCATCCGCGCCGCCACGATCGCTGCCCCCTGGGCGTTCGGATGGATGCGATCGACCTGGTTCAGCCGGGGATCGCCGGCCACGCCGTCCAGGAAAAACGGATCGAACGAAACGCCAGGCCGCGCCCCCAGCCGCTGGAACACCGCGCGAAACGCATCGCCGTAATCCGCCCCGAGGTTCGGCGGCGCCAACATGCCGCTCAACAGCACCGGAATCCCGCGCGCCGCCAGCGCATCGAGGATGGCGCCCAGATTCGCCTCGGTACTGCGCGGATCAAGGCCGCGCAGCCCGTCATTGGCCCCCAGCTCCACCAGCGCCGCATCCACCGGCTCGGCCAGCACCCAGTCCAGCCGCGCCCGCCCGCCCGCCGTGGTGTCGCCGGACACCGCGCCATCGACCAGCACCACCTCCAGCCCGCGCGCCCGCAGCCCGGCCAGCAGCCGCGCCTGGAACCCGTCCCCAGCCGCCAGCCCATAGCCGGCTGCCAGCGAATCCCCCAGAACTAGCAGCCGCAGCGGCGCCGCATGCGCCGTCCGGGAGATGAAAACTCCGCAAGCCAGCGCAATCATGGCTTTGCGCCTCGCCAAACCCGGCCCATATCGTGCGGTCATGGTCATCTCCCCAGCCTCAGTCATGACTGCCCCCTTGGCCGAACCCCCGGCCACCTCCCCCCATATGAGTATTGGCAAGCCGCTGGTTCAGGTCCGCGACCTGCATTTGACGGTGCCGTCCGCCGCCGGGCCGGTCAACATCCTGCGCGGCATCGACCTGGACATCGCCGCCGGCGAGGCGGTCGGCGTGGTCGGCCCGTCCGGCTCCGGCAAAACCAGCCTGCTGATGGTGCTGGCGGGGCTTGAGGCCGCGACCTCCGGTAGCGTCATGCTCGACGGCCATGAACTGACGAAACTCGACGAGGACGCGCTCGCCCGCCTGCGCCGCCGCGACGTCGGCATCGTGTTCCAGGCGTTCCACCTGATCGCCAGCATGACCGCGCTGGAAAACGTCGCCATCCCGCTGGAACTGGCAGGCAGCCGCGACGCCATGGCCCGCGCGGCGGAAAGCCTGATCTCCGTCGGCCTCGGCCACCGCCTGACCCATCTGCCCGGCCAGCTCTCCGGCGGCGAGCAACAGCGCGTGGCGCTGGCCCGCGCCTTCGCCCCGCGCCCGCGCCTGTTGCTGGCCGACGAACCCACCGGCAACCTCGACGGCGCCACCGGCCAATCGGTGATGGACCTGCTGTTCGACCTGCGGGCCGAACACGGCACCACGCTGATGCTGATCACCCACGACCCCGCTTTGGCCGCGCGCTGCGGCCGGACCATCCGCATCGGCGACGGGAAGATCGTGGCGTGAATCGCAAAGGTAAGGAAGGCGAGGGCTCTGCCCTCGACCCGCAAAGGGCCGGCGGCCCTTTGATCCCATTTATAAGGTCCAGGGCAGAGCCCTGGCTTTCGCTATGATTACTATTCTTCGCATCGCCCGCCGCGAACTCCGCGGCGGCATCGCCGGCCTGCGCATCGTGCTGGCATGCCTCGCCCTGGGCGTGGCCGCCATCGCCGCGATCGGCTCGCTGCGCGAAGGCATCGAGCGCGGCCTGGCCCAGGACGGCGCCCGCATCCTCGGCGGCGATATCGACGTGCTCGGCGGCTCGCAGCCCCTGCCCGACCCGTTGCGCGCCTGGCTCACCGCCCGCGGGGCGAAACTATCCGACATCACCACCCTGCGTTCCATGCTGATCGCCCCCGGACTGACTGGCACGGGTGGCGAGCGCATGCTGGTCGAGCTGAAGGCGGTCGACGGCGCCTGGCCGCTGATCGGCACGGTCGGCTTCGACCCGGCGCAAACCCTCGAACAAGCGCTCGGCCCCCGCCAGGACCGCTTTGGCATCGCCGTCGAACCATCCGTGCTGACCCGCCTCGACCTCGCCCCCGGCGCCATCGTTCGCCTCGGCACCGCCAGCCTGGAGCTGCGCTCCACCGTCGCCGCCGAGCCCGACCGCGTTGCCAGCCCCTCCCTGTTCGGCCCGCGCGCGCTGGTCTCGCTCTCCGCCCTGGCCACCACCGGCCTGCTGCAACCCGGCGCCATCGTCGAGCATCACCTGCGCGCCGACCTGCCGCCCAACACCGACATCCCGGCCACCATCCGCGCCTTGCGCGCCGAATTCCCCAACACCGGCTGGCGCATCCGCCAGGCCGCCGACGCCGCCCCCCAGGTTAGCCAGTTCATCGAGCGCACCAGCCTGTTCATGACCCTGGTCGGCCTGACCGCCCTGCTGGTCGGCGGCATCGGGGTCGCCAACGGCGTGCGCGCCTGGCTGGCCGCCCGCGCCCGCGGCATCGCCACCCTGCGCTGCCTCGGCGCCTCGCAGGCGACCGTCTTCGCCATCGCCCTGGTCCAGGTGATGGCGCTGGCCGGCCTCGGCGTGCTGATCGGCGTCGTCGTCGGCGCATCGTTGCCAGTGCTGGCAACGCTATTGCTGTCCGACGTCCTGCCGGTGCCACCCGTCCTGGGCTTCTTCCCCCGCCCGCTCGGCCTGGCAGCACTTTTCGGCCTGCTGACGGCCGCGACCTTCGCCCTGTGGCCGCTCGGCCGCGCCATGCGCATCCCCGGCGCCGCCCTGTTCCGTGACGCCATGGTGCAAACCCGCGCCCGCCCCCCTGGCTGGCTGATCGCCGCCAATATCGCCCTCGCCCTGACCCTGGTCGCCCTCGTCGTGGCCACCAGCGAGGACCGCGCCTTCGCCCTGTGGTTCTGCGGCTCCTCCGCGGCCACCCTGCTGCTGTTCCGCGCCGGCGGCTGGGCCCTGATGGCCGCCGCCCGCATCATGCCGCATGGCTCGCAAAGCTGGGCGCAACTCGGCCTGTCCAATCTCCACCGCCCAGGCGCTGCCACCCCCCTGATGCTCGTCTCCGTCGGCCTCGGCCTATCCACGCTGGCCGCCGTCGTCCTGATCCAAGGCAACGTCCGCCGTCAAATTGTCGAGCAACTGCCCGACCGCGCCCCCAGCTTCTTCTTCATCGACATCCAAAACAACCAGCTGGCCGAGTTCCAAACCCTGCTCGCCGCCAACCCCGGCGTTACCGAGGTGCGCCACGTCCCCAGCCTGCGCGCCCGCATCGTCAGCGTCTCCGGCGTGCCGGCCGACCGCGTCGCCGCCACGCCGGACACCGCCTGGGCGCTGCGCGGCGATCGCGGCCTGACCTACGCCGCCACCGCCCCCGAGGGCTCCCGCCTCACCGCCGGCACCTGGTGGGCGGCCGATTACCGTGGCCCGCCACTGGTCTCCTTCGACGCCAAGCTCGCCGCCGGCTGGGGGGTCAAGGTCGGCGACATCATCCGCGTCAACGTCCTGGGCCGCGACCTCGACCTCACGGTGGCCAACCTGCGCGAGATCGCCTGGCGCAGCATGGGCATCAACTTCACCCTGGTCGCCAGCCCCGGCCTGCTCGAACGCGCGCCCCACGCCCACATCGCCACCGTCCGCGCCACCCCCGCCTCCCAGTCCCAAGTCCTGCGCACTGTCACCGACGCCCTGCCCAACGTATCCGGCATCCGCGTCGAGGACGTGCTGCGCACCCTGTCCGAACTCCTCTCCCGCATCGCCGCCGCCCTGGCCGCCACCGGCTCGCTCACCCTGGTCAGCGGCGCGCTGGTCCTGGCCGGCGCGGTCGCCGCCGGCCAGCGCCAGCGCATCCGCGAAGCCGTCATCCTCAAGACCCTCGGCGCCACGCGCAGTCAGATTCGGGCCGCCTGGCTGGTCGAATTCGGCATCCTGGGCGCCGTCGCCGGCCTCTTGGCGGCGGCGGTAGGCACCGCGGCAAGCTGGGGCGTCGTGCGCTTCA
>JANXSA010000670.1 GCA_025352915.1 Rhodospirillales bacterium
CTTTCGCGAAGCCTTCGCCAAGGTATTCGGTACGCCGCCCAGCAAAGCGAGTGGCGTACATTGCCTACTCGCCAGGTGGCTCGATTCACCACTGGGGCCGATGCTGGCGATCGCCGACGATCACGGTCTGCATCCCACAACGGCGCTCGATGTCACCATCCAGGCGCAAATCCTCGACCTGATCGTCAAGCTCCAGGAGGAACGCGGCACCGCGGTGATCCTGATCACCCACGACCTCGGCGTGGTGGCCGAGACCGCACACCGCGTGGTGGTGATGTATGCCGGCCGCAAGATCGAAGAAGCCAGCGTCGAGGATCTGTTCGACGCTCCGCTGCACCCGTACACCCACGGGCTGATGGCCTCCGTCCCCCGCCTCGCCGTCCTCGGTGGCGGCCCCGCTGCCGAACGATTGCAGGAAATCCCCGGCATGGTCCCCGCCCTGTCCGCCCTGCCCGAGGGCTGCGCCTTCGCCCCACGCTGCGCCCATGCTGACGATCTCTGCCGCGCCACCTATCCGGATTTCGTCGAACGCCGGCCGGACCACCGGGTTGCCTGCTGGCACGCCGAACGCCTGTACGGAACCGCCCCATGACCGCCCCGATGCCCCCTCCTCCCGTGATCGAAGTCGAAGGCCTCAAGAAGTACTTCCCCATTCGGAAAGGCCTGCTGCGCCGGGTCGTCGGGCAAGTCCATGCCGTGGACGGCGTCAGCTTCAGCATCGCAGAGGGTGAAACCCTCGGCCTCGTCGGCGAAAGCGGCTGCGGCAAGTCCACCGTCGCGCGCACCGTGATGCGCCTGGTCGAACCCACCGCCGGCACCATCCGCCTCGGCGGCACCGACGTCACCCTGATGTCCAAGACCGAGATGCGACCGTTCCGTCGCCAGATGCAGATGGTGTTCCAGGACCCGTTCAGCTCGCTCAACCCGCGCATGACCGCGGGCGCCATCGTGCGCGAACCCCTCCTGGTCCACGGCGTCGCCAGCGGCCGCGAAGCCGACGAACGCACCGCCGAGATATTCCAACAGGTCGGCCTGCGCGCCGCCCAAATGACCAACTTCCCGCACCAGTTCTCCGGCGGCCAGCGCCAGCGCGTCAGCATCGCCCGTGCCCTCGCGCTCAACCCCCGCCTGATCGTCGCCGACGAACCGGTCTCCGCGCTCGACGTCTCGATCCAGGCCCAGGTCATCAACCTGCTGATGGACCTGCAGCGCGAACACCGCCTGTCCTACCTGTTCATCGCCCACGACCTCGCCGTCGTCGAACACATCAGCCATCGCGTCGCCGTCATGTACCTCGGCAAAATCGTCGAATACGCCGACAAGCGCGATCTCTTCCTGCGCCCGCAGCACCCGTACACCGAAGCCCTGCTGGCCGCCGTCCCCGTCCCCAACCCGCGCCTCAAGCGCAAGAAGACCCTCCTGCAAGGCGACGTCCCCAGCCCGGTCCGCCCGCCCCCCGGCTGCGCCTTCCACACCCGCTGCCCCTACGTGATGGACCGCTGCAAGATCGACACCCCTGTGCTGCGCGAAGGTGCGGCCGGCCACCTCGCCGCCTGCCACCGTCTCGACGCATAATCGCCCACGACGACAGGAGACCAGGCATGAGCGGCGGCGGCAGGATCATCGCGACGAAAACCGGCACCATCGGCGCCATCACCATCGACAACCCCGACCGGCACAATGCCATCTCCAACGAGATGTGGACGGCAATCACGGAAACCGCCCTGGCCCATGACGCAGACCCCGAAGTGCGCGTTATCACCATCCAGGGCCATGGCCGCCGCGCCTTCGCCTCCGGCGCCGACATCTCCCGCTTCGAATCCGCCGAAGGCCCGGTCACCCGCGGCGGCGGTGCCTTCGCCACCGCCTGCACCACCGTGCACGCCGTCTCCAAGCCCACCATTGCCATCATCCGCGGCTGGTGCCTCGGCGGCGGCATGGCGCTGGCCATCAGCTGCGACCTGCGCCTGGCCAACGAGGCCGCCCGCTTCGGCATCCCCGCGGCAAAACTCTCCATCGGCTACCCCGTCGACGGCCTGCGCCGCATCGTCGAACTGGTCGGCCTCTCCACCGCCAAGGAGATCATGTTCACCGCTCGCCAGTACAACGCCGCCGAAGCGCTGCGCCTCGGCATGGTCAACCACGTCCTGCCCGACGACGCCATCGACGCCTTCGCCACCGACTATATCGCCGCCATCGCCGCCGGCGCGCCGCTCACCCAAAAAGGCGCCAAGCTCGCCCTGCGTGAACTCGCCCGCGACGAAAGCCAACGCAACCTCGCCGCCGCCGAGGCAATCATCGCCCAATGCGCCATCAGCGCCGATCATGCCGAGGGCACGCGGGCGTTTCTGGAGAAGCGGCGGCCGGTCTTCATCGGGAGGTAAAGCAAGAATTGTTCTTTTTTGAAAAAAAGAACCAAAAAACTTTTATCCATTTGACCCGGCAGCTATGAGATCAAATGGATAAAAGTTTTTTTGCTTCTTTTTTTCAAAAAAAGAAGATTCTTCCTACCCTAAAGCGCCACCACCCCCCGCGCCACCACCGCCGCAATCGGCACCGACAGCCCCGCCCCATCGCGGAACTCCGCCGCTGCATCCTGCATGTCCTGCACCACCATCTGCATTTGCCCGCCCGACTGCGCCCCGATCAACGCCGCCATCCGCGCCGTCCCGGTGCGAAACGCCGCCACCAATGCCGCGGCATCCGCCACCTCCCAGCGCGCCTCCACAACCTCCGCCTCAACCGCCGCGAACCCCGCACGAACCAGCAAATCGACGCACTGCCCCGGCTCGCTCAACCCGCCCTGCGGCGACGGCGCATTCCCCGTTCCCGGCACCCCATGCCGCCGAATGGCATCAAACAACAACCGCCATGCCTGGTTGCGCGCCGGCGCCGCCCAAACGGTAAACGCCGCCCGCCCGCCCGGCACCAACACCCGCCGCACCTCGCGCAATACCTGCACGGGCTCCGGCACATGATGGACGCCGAAATTGACCAGCACCACATCCCGGCACCCATCCGCCAACGGCAACGCCGCCGCATCGCCCTGCCGGAACACCGCGCCAGGCACCGCGCGCCGCGCCGCCGCCAGCATCGCCGGCGAAAAATCCACCCCGTCCACCTCCGCCCCAAGCGCCTGCGCCGAAGCCGCCACCATCCCCAATCCACAGCATAAATCCAACACCCGCATCCCCGCCCCGACACCCCCGGCCGCCAGCAACGCCGGCACAAACGCTGCCGTCGCCCGCCCGAATCCCGCCGCATACTGCCCTGGCGCCAGCTCCCAGGCCGCCAGCTCAAACCGCCGCACCGCGTCGCTCATTCCGCCAATCCCCAGTCCGGCGGCACGATCTTCTCGATCACCAGCTCGATCTCATGGCACCCCTCGGCATGGACATGCGGCGGCAGCACATACTGGTAGCCGGCATCATTCTCCATCAAATGCCGCACGCGATACGAATTCGCCGACAGCGCCGCCTCGAACTCCGCCAGCAACGAAGCCGGCGTATAGACCCGCCGATGATCGGGGTTCCACCGCGACGGCACCCGCCGCCGGCGTTCGTACAGATGGGCACTCGGCACCACGGTGATGATATGCCCGCCCACCCGCACCACCCGGTGCCATTCCTGGATCGGCTTGATGTAATCAGAAATGTGCTCCAGGCAGTGGCTCGAATACACCGCATCCTGGCTGCCGCCCGCGAACGGCAGGGTCCGCCCGTCATAGCCGGGATAATCCGTATCCACCCCGATCGCCCCCGGCAGGATCGGCACCACCCCGCCCACGGTGTCGTCGCCCTGAAAACCGATATCCAGCACCGCCGGCCCGGTCACGAACCGCGTCCAGAATCCGCTATCGATCTTGGCATCGAAGCTCATGCGCGATTCCCGCCCCACCGGCCGCCCGCGCTCGGCGGACAGGTCGAACGGCATCAGCACCCGCCCCGCCTCCCACGACAGCCGGCCCAGCATCAGGCCGAGATAGCGCAGGTCATCGCCAAGCCCCAGCAGCGCCGGACGCACCCCGGTCGGGATCCGCATCTCCAGCATCACAAACCCGGAATCATCCAGCATCTCGGCCGGCACCACCAGCCGGCGCTCCCGCAACGCGGGGTCCTTGATGTTCCATTGGATCAGCCGGCGCCCATTGACCGATATCGTCACCCGCTGTTCCGCCACCAGGCCACGCGCCACATAGCCCAACGATTCCAGCCGCAGCACCACCCCCCCGGCCGGGCGGTACGGCAGCCGAAACCCCAGCCGCACCATATCGCCATCGGTCCAACACCCATACGTTTCCGGCGCCGACAATCCTTCGGTGACAAAATACCGGCCGGCGCGCGCATCGTTCAGCGCCACCCCCTCGGCCGGCAACGCCCGCAAACCCGCCATCTCGCTCCCGGTCGCGCCAGCCATCACACCGCCACCGCCCGCCCGCTGCGCAGCGATTCCGCCGCCGCGTCCGCCAGCAGCAGCGCCGCCAGCCCGTCCCAGCCATCGGGTTGCGGAGGCTTGCCGCGCGTCACGGCCGCCACGAAAGCATCCAGCTCCGCCTTGTAAGCCGCCGCATAGCGCTCCAGAAAAAACGGCTGGGCCACCGCGCTGGTAAACCCCGCCGCCCCCGCCCGCTCCAGCGTGCTCACCGCCACATTACCCGCCCGCAGCATCCCGGTCGCGCCATGCGCCTCGATCCGCTGGTCATAGCCATAGCTCGCCCGCCGTGAATTGCTGATGCTGCACAGCCGCCCGGACGCCGTCCGCAACGTGATCAGCGCGGTATCGACATCCCCCGCCGCCCCGATGCCGGGATCAACCAGACAGGACGCAGCGGCAAACACCTCGACCACCGCCTCGTCCAACAGGAACCGCGCCATGTCGAAATCATGGATCGCCATGTCGCGAAACAACCCGCCAGACGCCGCGACATAGGATGGCGGCGGCGGGCTGGGATCCCGGCTGGTGATCGCCAGCACCTCCAGCGCCCCAATCTCCCCGCCCGCCAACGCCGCCTTCAGCGCCGCGAAATGCGGATCGAAACGCCGGTTGAACCCGATCATCAGCGCAATCCCCGCCCGCTCCGCCACCTCGACACAGGCCCGCGCCCGCGCCGAATCCAGGTCGATCGGCTTCTCGCAGAACACCGCCCGCCCCGCCGCCGCCGCCCGCTCGATGAACCCCGCATGGGTCGGCGTCGGCGAGGCAATCAGCACCGCCGCCGCCGCGAAAGCCTCGTCCAATCCAATCACCGCACTGCCACACGCAGCCGCCAGTCGCGCCGCCGCCATAGCGTCAGGATCGCAAATCCCCACCAGCCGCGCACCAGCATGGGCCGCCACGTTGCGCGCATGGATCTGGCCGATCCGCCCCGCCCCGATCACCGCGATGTCGAGCATGAAACCTCCCCCTGCTGGCACCGCGATTGTCTCCCGCGCGACGCCAATGGACAATGGCGCGAACACGGAGGACGCCATGACCACCATCCGGCTGACCTGCGCCCAGGCCCTGGTGCGCTTCCTCGCCGCCCAGCGCGGAATAGTCGACGGTGCCGAAACCCCGCTCTTCGCCGGCATCTGGGCAATCTTCGGCCACGGCAACGTCGCCGCCATGGGCGAGGCCCTGCACGAAGCAGGCGACACCTTGCCGACGTACCGCGGCCAGAACGAGCAATCCATGGCGCTCGCCGCCGTCGCCTATGCCAAGGCGATGCGCCGCCGCCGCATGATGGCGGTCACCTCCTCGATCGGCCCCGGCGCCACCAACATGGTCACCGCCGCCGCCACCGCCCACGTCAACCGCCTCCCCGTCCTGCTCCTCCCCGGCGACGTCTTCGCCAGCCGCCGCCCGGACCCCGTCCTGCAACAGGTCGAGGATTTCGAGGACGCCACCATCTCCGCCAATGACTGCTTCCGCCCGGTTTCCCGGTTTTTTGACCGCATCGCCCGCCCGGAACAACTGCTGACCGCCCTGCCCCGCGCCATCGCCGTCCTGACCGACCCCGCCCAATGCGGCCCGGTCACAATCGCTTTGTGCCAGGACACCCAAGCCGAAGCCTTCGATTTTCCCGAGTCATTCTTCGTCCCCCGCCTGTGGCGCATCCGCCGCCCACCACCCGACGCCGCCGAGCTGGCCGACGCCACCGCCCTCCTGCGTGCGGCAAACGCCCCCCTGATCATCGCCGGCGGCGGTGTCCACTACGCCGGCGCCACCA
>JANXSA010000721.1 GCA_025352915.1 Rhodospirillales bacterium
ACCTGGTGCAGGGCAATCTGGACGGCGGACGGTTTGTGGCGCCGGGTGTGGACATGGCTGGCATCGCCGGGGCGGACGGGCCGGTAGTGCTGGGGTTTCGCGCCGAGGATGCGGCGATTGCCGCGACCGGAGCGGATATCACGGCGCCGATTTACACCGTGGAACTGCTCGGCGACGCCACTTTGGTTACGGTCCGTTCGGGCGCGGCGCTCGTCACCGTCAAGGCTTCAAAGACGTTTCGCGGCGCGATCGGCGAGGCCATCGGCTTTGCCGTGCCGCGCGATGCCATTCATCTGTTCGATACCGAAACCGGAATCCGCCGGGACGCCCGATGAAACAATCCATGCAACCTGCACGCCGGAGATCCATGATGTTCAAGCGCACACTGCTCGCGACCGCGCTCGCCACCGGTTTGGCGAGTGTCCTGGCGGGGCCGGCCAATGCCGCCTGTGGATTCGCCAATACACTGCCGATCAAGACGCTGTCGGCGAGTTTTGATGCCTGGAAGGCGGTTTCCGCTGCCTGGGCCGAGTGCGGCAATGTCCAATCCGAGCTGGACATGAATTTCCGCAACAAGCAGCCGACGGCGTTTGCCGCCAATCCCTCGCTGTACCAGATCGGTGGGGTGGCCAACAACACGGTGGTCCCGCTGCTCAATGCTGGCACCATCCGGCCGCTGGATGACCTGATTGCCAAGTATGGCCAGTTCTTGACGCCGAACCAGTTGATCAAGATCGACGGCAAGACCATGGCGGTGGCGATGATGGTCAATGCGCAACACTTCATGGTGCGCGAGGATGTGCTGAAGGAACTCGGCATCGCCACGCCGACGACCTGGGACGAGGTGCTGGATGCCGCGGCCAAGATCAAGGCCAGCGGCAAGATGCAGTATCCGCTGGGGGCGACGATGAAGCCCGGCTTCGATATCAGCCAGGAATTCCTCAACCTGTTCCTTGGATTTGGCGGCGTGCCAACCAAGGCGGACAACACGCCGTCGATCAATGGCGAGGCCGGCATGAAGACGCTGGCGTTGATGAAGCGGATCAGCGCGTTTCTCGACCCGGAATACCTGACCTCGGACAGCACCTTTGTTGCGCGGCAGTTCCAGCAGGGCCGCATCGCCATGGCCAATTTGTGGGCGACGCGGGCGGGCGCGCTCGACAACCCGGCCGAGAGCCAGGTGGTGGGCAAGGTATCGATGCTGGCCGCCCCGGCGGCGGTGAAGGGCGGCAAGCCGGCGACGACGCTGTGGTGGGATGGCTTTGTGATCGCCAAGAATATTCCGGACGCCGAGGCCGAGATGGCGTTTCGCATCGCTGTTGAGGGGATCGACGAGGAGATGGTGAAGGCCAACAACAACGCGGCCGTCTGGCTGATCAAGGGCTATGTGCCGGGCCGGGCGGCGCAGGGGGCGATTGCGTCGGCGATGGGCGGGGCGCCGAATTATCCCTCGACTTCGTCGATGGGCATTGTCTCGGCGGTGCTGGCGGAGAATGTTGCCGACTTCATGTCCGGTAAGAAGACCGCCGAGCAGACGCTGCAGGCGATCGAGGCCGGCTACATGACCCGCGCGAAGGAGCAGGGCCTGGTGAAGTAACCAGGCGGCCGGGCGGGAGCAGCAGGCGATGCGGCTGAAGACGTTGCTGATGTTTACTGCCCCTTCGGCGGTGCTGATGCTCGTCTTCATCTTCGTGCCGCTGATCTCGGTTGCGGTGCAGAGCTTGTTCAGCACCACGCTGGTGCGCGAGCAGGTGAAGGTGGAGACCTGCACGCCGGGCTTCCTGGCGCAGGTCTGCACCACCGCCGAGCGGTCGCAGGTGGTGCTGCGCGCCGATGGCAAGCCGGTGACGCGCACGGTGTTCACCGGGCTGGATTCGTATCGCTCGGTGCTGGAGGTGGAGAAGCTGGCCGCAGCTTTTGCATCGGGCGGGCAGGGCTGGACCGCGGTGGCGGGGCTGGATTTCTGGCGGGCGCTGCGGTTCACGCTGACCTTTACCTTTATCACTTTGCCGCTGGTGGTGGGGTTGGGCATGCTGATCGCGTTGGCGGTCAACAACATGCTGCGCTCGGTGCGCGGGCCGCTGGTGTTTATCTCGCTGCTGCCGTTCATCGTGACGCCGGTGATCGGGGCGCTGTCGATCCGCTGGCTGTTTGTCGGTGACGGCATCCTGACGGCATTGTTGCGTGCGACCATTGACCCATCGATATCGATGTTTGCGCAGGGCTGGACCATCGAGCTGCTGATGCTGGTCTACCGGGTTTGGCATGTGGCGCCGTTTGCCTTCATCGTGTTCTACGCAGGCTTGCAGACGGTGGACCAGGACACGCTGGAATCGGCGGTGATCGACGGGGCGTCGCGCTTCGAACGGCTGCGGTTCGTGGTGATCCCGCATCTTATGCCGCTGATCGTGTTTGTCGCGCTGATCCACATGATGGATGCGTATCGGGTGTTCGAGGAGGTGGTGGGGTTTGCCGCGGAGGCGCATGTCATTTCGTTGCAGTGGCTGACCTTCAATTTCCTGACGCCGGATTTCACCGGCAACCGCTCGATCAGCCGGGCCTCGGCCTCGTCGATGCTGACGATGGTGGGCATCGTGCTGTTGCTCATTCCGCTGCTGGTGCGCGTGTGGCGCGACCACAAGCCGAGGAGCTGAGCGATGAATGATGTTCCCCAGGCGCTGCGGGCGTCCGTTGCGTTGCGTATTGCCGCCGGGCTGTTCCTGGCGGTGTGGTGCGTGGTTGCGGCCTTTCCGCTGGTGTGGACTGCGGCGATGTCGTTTCGCGCGCCAGTGGATGCGCTGTCGGCCAACCCGCTGACGGTACTTTTGGCGCCGGCGACCTTGCGGTTGGTGGGCGGGGTGTCGGTGCTGGACCTGGTGTTCGGATTGGTTGGCATCTGGCTGGGCTGGCGGGGTGCGACGCGGGGTTTGCCGGCGCTGGCGGCGCGGGTTCCTGCGGTGCCTGGCGTGGTGCTGTGGCCGGGGTTGGCGATCGGTTTTTCCTTCGCTGCCGGGTTTGGCCTGTTTGTGCTGTTACCGGTGCTGTCCGACCTGGTGGGGCAGGGGCTGCGCATGCTGCCGCTGTTGGGGTTGCTCGCTGAGCCGGTCATCGGATTTACCGGCGAGCATTACCGCGCCGTCTGGATCAAGCAGGAGTTCTATCGCAACTTTCTCAATTCGATGCTGGTGACGGTTGGCGTGGTGACGATCTCGCTGAGCGTCGGGACGTTGGCCGGCTATGCGTTGGCGCGGTCGCAGAGCCGGATTGCGTTCTGGTTGCTGGTGGCAGCCCTGGTGTTCCGCGCCATGCCGCATTCGGTGCTGACCAGTGGCTATGTGCCGTTTTTTCTGTCGAGCCGGGAGATCCTGGCGCCGCTTTGGGAGTGGGCGGCGACGGGCTGGTTCTTCCAGCTGTTCTCCGATCGGCCGCCGTTGCTGTATGGCCAGCCGGCGGCGATCATTATTGTGCTGGTGTCGATCAACCAGCCGTTCACCATCTGGATGCTGCGGTCTTTCTTCCAGAATATTCCGCAGGAGTTGGACGAGGCGGCACGCGTCGACGGGTGTTCGCATTTCGAGGCGTTCTGGCGGGCGATCATGCCGGTGATGTGGCCGGGGGTGATCACCACGGGGTTGTTCAGTTTTCTGCTGGCCTACAATGACTATCTGGTCACCGCGCTGTTGCTGGATGCGCAGTCGATGACGATGGTGCCGGCGATCACGCAGTTTCTCAATCGCGATATTCGCCTGTCCGATCAGATGGAGGCGATTGCGGCGGCGGTGTCGATCACCGCGCCGCTGTTTGTGCTGGTGCTGGTGTTCCAGCGCCAGATTGTGGCGGGGCTTACCCAGGGGGCGGTGAAGGGATGACCATTGCTGTACAAAGGGGGGCGGAGATGGCTGGGTTCGACCCGAAATGGCGGGACCCGGCCGACTACATTATCGGCGTCACCAAGCAGATTTGGGAAGATCGCAATATCGCCTCGCTGCACCAGAACTATGCGCGCGACATGCCGGTGCGCTCGCCGTCCTCGCTGGTGATCGGCAACCAGGGGGTGATCGCGGCGACGATGGCGACGCTGGCGGAGTTTCCCGACCGGACGCTGTTGGGCGAGGATGTCATCTGGTCGGCGTTTTCGGGCGGCGGCTTCCTGTCGTCGCATCGGCTGTTGTCGACGGCGACGCATAGCCGGGATGGCGCCTATGGCAAGGCGACGGGCACGCGGCTGACCTATCGGATCGTCGCCGATTGTGCGGCGCGCGGCGACACGATCTATGACGAGTGGCTGATCCGCGACCAGGGGGCGATCGTGCGCCAGATGGGATGGGAGCCGCAGCGTTTTGCCGCCGAGCAGATCGAGCGTGAAGGTGGGGCGGAGCGCTGCGTCAGGCCGTTCACGCCGGCGATGGATGTGGCTGGCGGCTATGACGGCGTGGGGAATGACCATCCGGTGGGGCAGCGCTATCGGGCGGTGCTTGAGGCGATCATGGGGGCCGACCTGGCGGTCATTCCCCGGGAATACGATCGCGCGGTGCAGATGGAACTTCCGGGTGGGGTGACGGGGCATAGCCACGCCGCCGCCGATCAGTTCTGGCTCGGCCTGCGCTCGGCGTTTCCGTCGGCGGCTTTTGCGGTGCATCACTGCATCGGCCGCGACGATGCGCAAATGCCGCCGCGGGCCGCGCTGCGCTGGTCGTTGACCGGGCGGCATGATGGCTGGGGCAGTTTTGGCCCGCCTTCGGGTGCCGAGGTGCACGTCATGGGGATCAGTCACGCGGAGTTCGGGCCGTGGGGGCTGCGCCGGGAATATGTGCTGATCGACGAAACCGCGATCTGGAAGCAGATCATCCTCAAGACCGGCTAGGACACAGCGCATGATCGATCTGACCCAGCACCTGATCCGCTACGCCGACCTGCGGCCGTGCCGGAATGCCTTTATCGACACGCGGTCGCCGGGGTCGGAGGCGAAGGAGAATTTTACCCTGATCGGGCCTGGCGTGTCGGAGAATCCTGAGCAGCACGTGCATATTCCGCAGCCGCATGGGTTCAACATCGGGGCCGCGCGGCAGCCGGGGAAGTGCCTGAACTCCCAGCACAGCCATGAGACCGCCGAGGTATTCATTGCCCATACCGGCAAGTGGCGCTTTGTGCTGGGGGCGAATGCCGATGAGGGGCATGTCGATCTGGCGCGCGGCGACGTGATCTCGCTGCCGACGCAGATGTTCCGTGGGTTCGAGAATCTCGGCAGCCGCAACACCGCCGATTTCCTGTTTGCCGTGCTGGGCGGCGACGATCCCGGCCATGTCACCTGGTCGCCGCTTGTGTTCGAGATGGCGCGGAATTTCGGGCTGGTGCTGCTGGAGGGTGGGCGGCTGGTCGATACGGTGAAGGGCGAGGCGGTTCCGGATGGGGCGAAGCGGCAGAAGCCGCCCAGTGCCGCCGTGATGCGCAAGCTGCGCTCGCCGACGGCCGAGGAGATGGAAAAATGCGTGCTGCGGCTGCGTGATCTGCGCGGCAATCCGCATTCGCCGCTGGCCGGGCCGGGGGTGGAGGAATGTCCGATCATTGTGCCGCGGGCGACGGGGGATGGTTTTGCGCCTGGGCCGATCACCGGGTGGTGGCCGCATGGCTTCAACCTGCGGGCGTTGAAGCTGCGCAGTGGCGCGGCGGTCGCGGCGCATATTCGTCGTGAGGAAGAAGTTCTGATGGTCCATGCTGGCAGCATGGAAGTGACATTGCCCGAGGGAAGCGTGCTGCTGGCGGCGGGCGATACGTTTACGACGCCAAAGGGGGTTGCGCGCGCTTTTCGTGCGACCTCGTCCGAGGGCTGCCTGGTGCATGTGGTGCGCGGCGGCGAGGAGATTGCACCGCCTGACTTTTTGCGCGCCAAGAAGAAGGCAGCCTGAACGATGGCAATCAGGACCACGCATGTCGGCTCGCTGCCGCGCACCGCGTTGGTGGCGGATTTGTTGTTCGGTGCTGAAAAGGGCCTGTTGTTCGAGCCGGTTGCCTATCAGCGCATCATGGATGAGGGGACGGCGGCAATCGTCGCGCGCCAGAAACAGGCGGGGATCGACATTCCTTCGGATGGTGAGACCTCGAAGATTTCCTACGCCACCTACATCAAGGATCGGCTGACCGGGTTCGAGGGCGATTCTCCCCGGTCACCGCCGGCCGATCTGGAGGACTATCCCGGATTCCTGGAGCGGCTGGCCAAGGCTGGCGGTACGCCCAGCTACCGCCGGCCGCGTTGCACCGGGCCGATCGCGGTCAAAACGCTGGAGCCCTTGCATCGTGACATCGCCGCGATGAAGGCGGCGATGATGGCGGCTGGCTATGGCGAGGGCTTCATGAATTCCGCCAGTCCTGGCGTGATCGCGCTGTTCCAGCCGTCCGACTATCACAAGAACCTCGACGATTATCTCGCCGATCTCGCCGAGGCGATGCGGGCGGAATACGAGGCCATTGTTGCGGCCGGGTTGATCCTCCAGATCGATGCACCCGACCTCGGCCTTGGCCGGCACATGATGTACAAATCGCTCGACGAAGTGGGGTTCCTGCGCCGCGCTGCGGTTCATATCGAGGCGATCAATGCGGCGCTGCGCAATGTCCCGCGCGATCGCGTGCGCTTACATATCTGTTGGGGCAACTACGAAGGGCCGCACACGCGCGACATCTCGTTCAAGGCGGTGCTGCCGGAACTTCTCAAGGCCAAGCCAGGGGCGCTGCTGTTTGAGGGTGCAAATCCGCGCCACGCCCATGAATGGACAGTCTGGCACGAGACGAAGGTTCCCGATGACCTGGTGCTGATTCCCGGCTGCCTGGACAGCACGACCAACTTTGTCGAGCACCCGGAACTGATCGCCCAGCGGCTGAAGAATTACATCGACGCCGTGGGTGTCGATCGCGTGATTGCCGGGACGGATTGCGGCTTTTCCACCTTTGCCGGCTTCGGTGTGGTGGATCCCGGTATTGTCTGGTCGAAGTTCGATGCGCTCGTGCGGGGGGCCGCCATCGCCTCTCAGCGCGCGGGGTAGCGCGGCACCGGCGGAGCTGCCGCCGGCGCCGCGTTCCTCCTAGAGGAACACCGCGTTCAACTGTGCCGTGTTCATGGCAGCGAGTTGCGACGTGGTGAATGCGCCGGTTTGCGTGGTCGACAGCGCGGCGATGTCGGCGGTTTCCAGTGCGGCCACCTGGGTGGTTGTCAAGACCGCCACCTGCGCAGTGCGGAACCCTGCCATCTGGGCGGTGCTCAGTGCCACGACCTGTGCAGTGGTGAGTGCGACAACCTGCGCCGTTCCGAGCCCGGATAGCTGGCCGGTGCTGAACGCCCGGAGCTGGGCGGTGGTCAGCGCCGCAAGATCGGCGGTCTCAAGCTTGGAAATCGTTCCGGTGGCAAGGGCCGCGATCTGACCCGATGTCAGGACGGCGGCCTGTGCCGTGGTCAGCGCCACGGCATCGGCGCTGCCCAAGCCCAGCAGACCGGCTGCGGTCAGAGAGGCCACCTGCGTGGTGGACAGGTTCGCGACCTGCGCCGTGGTCAGGGCCGCAATCTGGGCCGAGGTCATGGCCGTGACCTGCGCCGAAGACAGTGCGGTGATCTGATCGGTCGACATCGCGGCGATGGATGCCGTCGAAATCTTGGCCACGGCCGGGGCCGAAAGTGCTGTCACCTGGGCGGTGGACAAAGCGGCAATCTGCGCCGTGCCAAGGGCTGCAACCTGAAGCGAGG
>JANXSA010000727.1 GCA_025352915.1 Rhodospirillales bacterium
CGCTTTTCGTTGCGCACGATGATGTCGGGCGCGCGCAGTTCGATCAGCCGCTTCAGGCGGTTGTTGCGATTGATGACGCGACGATAAAGGTCATTCAGATCCGACGTCGCGAAACGGCCACCATCGAGCGGCACCAGCGGACGCAATTCCGGCGGAATAACCGGCACAACGTCCAGGATCATCCATTCCGGCTTGGCGCCCGACTCCGAGAACGCCTCGATCAGCTTGAGCCGCTTGACCAGCTTCTTGCGCTTGGCCTCCGACGTCGTCTCCTTCAGGTCAGCGCGCAGCTTCACCTTCTCGGCGTCCGAGTCGATGCTGACCAGAATGCCCTTGATCGCCTCGGCGCCAATGCCGGCGCGGAACGCGTCCTCGCCGAACTCGTCCTGCTTGGCCGCCATCTGATCCTCGGTGAGAAGCTGATGGAACTTGAGGTCCGTCAGCCCCGGTTCGAGCACCACATAGCTCTCGAAATACAGAATTTTCTCCAGCTCCTTCAGCGTCAGATCGACCATCAGGCCAATCCGGCTCGGCAGCGACTTCAGGAACCAGATATGCGCCACCGGCGAGGCCAGCTCGATATGCCCCATCCGCTCGCGCCGCACCTTCGCCAGCGTGACCTCGACGCCGCATTTCTCGCAGATGATGCCGCGGAACTTCATCCGCTTGTACTTGCCGCACAGGCACTCATAGTCCTTGATCGGCCCAAAGATGCGGGCGCAGAACAGCCCGTCCCGCTCCGGCTTGAAGGTCCGGTAGTTGATCGTCTCCGGCTTCTTGATCTCACCATACGACCAGGAGCGGATCTGCTCCGGCGATGCCATCTGGATCTTGATCTGGTCGAAGGTCTGCGTCTGGCCCGTCTGGCCCAGGATCTTCATCAGCTCGTTCATGCCATCACCTTTTCAGGAGTCAGTGGGCGGTGATATCAAATCAAGTAAGAATCTTCTTTTTCTGAAGAAAAACAAGCAAAAAGACTTTTATCCGTTCGCCCCGCACGCGGCGTCGAGCAAACGGATAAAAGTTTTTTGGTTCTTTTTTTCAAAAAAGAACATTCTTTCTTTGCGCCGCTAAGTTGGTCCCATATCCAGCTCAACATTCAGGCCCAGGGATTTCAGTTCCTTGACCAGCACGTTGAAGCTTTCCGGAATGCCTGCCTCGAACGTGTCCTGCTCGCGCACGATCGCCTCATAGACCTTGGTACGGCCCGACACGTCGTCGGACTTCACCGTCAGCATTTCCTGCAACGTATAGGCGGCGCCGTACGCCTCCAGCGCCCAAACCTCCATCTCGCCGAAGCGCTGTCCACCGAACTGCGCCTTGCCACCCAGCGGCTGCTGGGTAACCAGCGAGTACGGCCCAATCGAACGCGCATGGATCTTGTCGTCGACCAGGTGATGCAGCTTGAGCATATAGATGATGCCCACCGTCACCTTGCGTTCGAACGGCTCGCCGGTGCGCCCATCGGTCAGGATCACCTGGCCAGACGTGCCCAGGCCCGCCTTGGTCAGCATGCCCTCAATATCGTCCATCCGCGCACCATCAAACACCGGGGTGGCGATCGGGATGCCCTTCTTCAGGTTGTCGGACAGTTCCATCAGTTGAACATCGTTCATCCCGGCGATCTGCTCAGCATAAACCTTGTCGCCGTAGATGTCCTGCAACCGCGCCAGCAGCGCGTCGCGGGCATGGCCGGTGCGGCGGTATTCCTCCACCAGCTCACCCACCTGCTTGCCCAGCGTGGCGCAAGCCCAACCCAGATGCGTCTCCAGGATCTGACCCACGTTCATGCGCGACGGAACGCCCAGCGGATTCAGCACGATGTCAACCGAGGTGCCGTCCTCCAGGAACGGCATGTCCTCCACCGGCACCACGCGCGAGCACACGCCTTTGTTGCCGTGACGCCCGGCCATCTTGTCACCCGGCTGCAGCTTGCGCTTCACCGCCACGAACACCTTGACCATCTTCATCACGCCAGGCGGCAGTTCGTCGCCACGCTGCAACTTCTCGACCTTGCCCTCGAAGCGCGCCTGCAGCCGGGCCACGGCCGCGTCGTATTCGCGCTTCAGGATTTCGATCTCGGCCATCACCGCGTCGTCCTGCACGCCGATATGGCGCCAGCTGCCGCGCACATGCTCGGCCAGGACCTCCTCGGTCAGAATCGTGCCGGCCTTGATGCCCTTGAAACCGCCGCTGGCCTTGCCGCCCAGCAGCTTCTCGCGCAGCCGGTTCAGGAACGAACGCTCCTGGATGGCCTTCTCGTCGTCGCGGTCCTTGGCCAGGCGCTCGATCTCCGAACGCTCGATCGCCATGGCGCGTTCGTCCTTGTCCACGCCACGGCGGCTGAACACGCGCACGTCCACGATGGTGCCGGACACGCCCGGCGGCAGCTTCAGCGAGGTGTCGCGCACGTCCGACGCCTTTTCACCGAAGATGGCGCGCAGCAGTTTCTCTTCCGGCGTCATCGGGCTCTCGCCCTTCGGCGTCACCTTGCCGACCAGGATATCGCCCGGGTACACTTCCGCGCCGATATAGACGATGCCGGCTTCGTCGAGGTTCTTGAGCGCTTCCTCGCCGACATTCGGGATGTCCCGCGTGATCTCCTCCTGGCCCAGCTTGGTATCGCGCGCCATGACTTCGAATTCCTCGATGTGGATCGAGGTGAAGACGTCGTCGCGCGCAATCCGCTCGCTGATGAGGATCGAGTCCTCGAAGTTGTAGCCATTCCACGGCATGAACGCGACCAGCACGTTGCGCCCCAGCGCCAGCTCACCCAGCTCGGTCGACGGACCATCGGCGATGATGTCGCCTTCGGACACCCGGTCGCCCACGCGCACCAGCGGACGCTGGTTGATGCAGGTCGACTGGTTCGAGCGCATGAATTTACGCAACCGGTAGATGTCGACGCCCTTGGTCGTGCCGTCTTCGGCGGTTGCCCGCACCACGATACGCGCGCCATCGATCTGGTCGATCACACCTTCACGGCGGGCGATGATCGTAGCACCGGAGTCGCGCGCCACCGCCGCTTCCATGCCGGTGCCGACCAGCGGCGCGTCGGCGCGGATCAGCGGCACCGCCTGGCGCTGCATGTTCGAGCCCATCAGCGCGCGGTTGGCGTCATCGTTCTCCAGGAACGGGATCAGCGCCGCAGCCACCGACACAAGCTGCTTCGGCGAGACGTCGATCGCGGTCACGTCCTCCGGCTTCACCAGGCGGAAATCGCCCTGGCGACGTACCGACACCAGGTCGTCGGTAAAGCGGCCATCGGCATCCATCTTGGCGTCGGCCTGGGCAACGACCAGCTTTTCCTCTTCCATCGCCGACAGGTATTTCGGATCGCGCTGAACCACGCCGTCCTTGACCAGCATGTACGGCGTCTCGATGAAGCCGTACTTGTTGACCTTGGCATAGGTCGCCAGCGAGTTGATCAGGCCGATATTCGGCCCCTCCGGCGTCTCGATCGGGCAGATACGGCCGTAATGCGTCGGGTGCACATCGCGCACCTCAAAGCCCGCCCGCTCACGCGTCAAACCGCCCGGCCCAAGTGCTGACAAACGGCGCTTATGCGTCACTTCCGACAACGGGTTGGTTTGATCCATGAACTGCGACAACTGCGAAGAGCCGAAGAATTCCCGCACCGCGGCCGCCGCCGGCTTGGCGTTGATCAGGTCGTGCGGCATCACCGTGTCGATATCGACCGAACCCATGCGCTCGCGAATCGCCCGCTCCATGCGCAGCAACCCGACGCGGTACTGGTTCTCCATCAGTTCGCCAACCGAGCGCACCCGCCGATTGCCCAAATTATCGATGTCGTCGATCTGACCGCGACCATCCTTCAGCTCGCACAGGATCTTCACCGTGCGCAGGACATCCTCCTTGCGCAGGACTCGAACACTGTCGGCCGCATCCATGGTCAACCGCATGTTGATCTTCACACGGCCAACGGCGGACAGATCATACCGGTCGCCATCGAAGAACAACCCGCGGAACAGCGCTTCCGCGGTATCCGGCGTCGGCGGCTCGCCCGGGCGCATCACCCGGTAGATGTCGATCAGCGCGTCGTCGCGGTTGTTGTTCTTGTCCACCGTCAGACTGTTGCGAATCCACGGACCGTTCGACTGGTCCACCGCCAGCGTCGGCAGCGTGTCAATGCCACGGTCTTCCAGCGACGCCAGCTTGGCTTCGACCAGCTCCTCGCCGGCCTCGGCGAAGATCTCGCCGGTCTCCACGTTCACCAGGTCCTCGCCAACATAGCGCCCCAGCAGATCGGCGCGGCCGACCAGCACCACCCGCGTGGTCTCGGCAATCTTGCGCGCCTGGCGGGCGGTCAGCTTCGCCTCGGCCTCGGCCACCACTTCGCCGGTCTCGGCGTCGACCAGCGATTCCAGCAGCTTGATGCCGCGGAACGCATCGGGATCGAACGGCCGCGCCCAGCCCTTGGGCGTGCGGCTGAAGATCACCTGGCCGTAGAAGAAGTTCAGGATTTCCTCGGCATCCATGCCGCGGACTTCGCCGGGCTCAACTTCTTCGCCCTTCGCCGCCCGCGCCGCGCGCAGCGCCTCGGTGTTGGCGGATTCCAGCGCATACAGCAGCGTGGTCACCGGCAGCTTCCGCTTCCGGTCGATGCGAACGTAAACGAGGTCCTTGGAATCAAACTCGAAATCGAGCCACGAGCCGCGATACGGGATCACCCGGGCCGAGAACAGGTATTTGCCCGAGGAATGCGTCTTGCCCTTGTCGTGATCGAAGAACACGCCCGGCGAGCGATGCATCTGGCTGACGATGACGCGCTCGGTGCCATTGATGATAAAGGTGCCGTTGTCGGTCATGAGCGGCATGTCGCCCATGTAGACCGGCTGCTCCTTGATGTCGCGGATCGAGCGCGCGCCGGTATCCTCGTCAAGATCCCAGACGATCAGGCGAAGAATGACCTTCAGCGGCGCG
>JANXSA010000046.1 GCA_025352915.1 Rhodospirillales bacterium
GGGCGTGGTACATCATGATCATGCCCTTCGGCACGCGCTGGCTGACCACCGCGCGGGCGCAGAGCGCGCCGTTGACGTTGAACGCCTCGACCCAGTCGTTGTCCTCGATGCCCAGCTCGGTGGCGTCGATTTCACTGAGCCACACCACCGGGCCGCCGCGCGACAAAGTGAGCATCAGCAGGTTGTCGGTGTAGACGCTGTGGATGCCCCATTTCTGGTGTGGGGTGATGAAGTTGAGCGCGATTTCCTTGTTGCCGTTCGGCTTCACCCCGGCCATCGGCCCGGTGGTGCGCAGGTCGACCGGCGGCCGGTAGAGACAGAGACCCTCGCCGAAGGCCAGCATCCACGGGTGATCCTGGTACAGCTGTTGGCGGCCCGACAGGGTGCGCCAGGGGATCAGCTCGTGCACGTTGGTGTAGCCGGCGTTGTAGCAGACCTCCTCGCTCTCCAGCCCCGACCAGATCGGCGAGGAGATGATTTTGCGAGGTTGCGCCTGGATGTCCCGGAAGCGGATGGCTTCGTGCTCCTTGGCGCGCGCCAGGTGAGCGTGCTCGCGTCCGGTGGTTTTGCTGAGCGCCTCCCAGGCCTTCACCGCGACATGGCCGTTGGTTTCCGGCGCCAGGTGCATGATCACCTCGCATGCATCGATGTCCGTTTCGATGCGCGCGAAGGTGCCTTCGACGCCCGGCACCGTGGTGGTGCCGTTCAATGCGCGCAGGAATTCGACCTCCTGCTCGGTCTTCCAGGCGATGCCCTTGCCGTTATTGCCGAGCTTATCCATCAGCGGGCCGAGTGCGCCAAACCGCGCATACAGGTTGGGATAGTCGCGCTCCACCACCGTCACCGCCGGCATGGTCTTGCCGGGGATTGGCGCCACCTCGCCCCTTTTCCAATCGCGAATGGTATGGGTTTGGCCCAACTCGCCTGGGCTGTCATGCATCAACGGTGTCAGCACAACATCGCGCTCGCGGCCGAGATGGCCAGGTGCCAGCTCAGACACGCGCTTGGCGATGCCCTTGAAGATCGCCCAGTCGGTGCGGCTTTCCCAGGCCGGGTCGACCGCCGCCGAAAGCGGGTGGATGAACGGGTGCATGTCCGAGGTGTTGAGGTCGTGCTTCTCGTACCAGGTGGCGGTGGGGAGCACGATGTCGCTGTACATGCAGGTGGTGCTCATGCGGAAATCGAGCGTCACCAACAGGTCGAGTTTGCCGCGCGGCGCCTCGTCGTGCCAGCGCACCTCCTCGGGTTTGGCCATGCCCTGTTCGCCGAGGTCCTTACCCTGGACACCATGCTGAGTGCCAAGCAGGTGCTTGAGGAAATACTCGTGCCCCTTGCCCGATGAGCCCAACAAATTTGATCGCCAGACGAAAAGGTTGCGCGGCCAGTTCACCTCGGCGTCGGGGTCCGCGCATGACATGGCCAGCGAACCATCAGCCAACGAGGCGGCGATGTAATCCGGCACCGGCTTGCCGGCACGTTCCGCTTCGGCCGCCAAGGTCAGCGGATTGCGCTCCATCTGCGGCGCGGATGGCAGCCAGCCCATGCGTTCGGCGCGGATGTTGAAGTCGATCAGCGCGCCGGTCATGGGTTTTGGAGCAGTGGGCGACAAGAGATCGGCCACCTGCACCGTCTCGTAGCGCCACTGGTCGGAATGCGCGTACCAGAACGAGGTCGAATTCATCTGCCGTGGCGGACGCGCCCAGTCGGTGGCGAAGGCCAGCGGGATCCAGCCGGATTGCGGGCGCAGCTTCTCCTGGCCGACATAATGCGCCCAGCCGCCGCCGGACTGACCGACGCAGCCACACATCACCAGCAGGTTGATGATGCCGCGATAGTTCATGTCGGAATGATACCAATGGTTCAGCGCGGCGCCGAGGATGATCATCGACTTGCCGCGCGTCTTCTCGGCATTGTCGGCAAACTCGCGCGCCACCGTCACGATCTGCTGGCGCGGCACGCCGCACACCGCCTCGGCCCAGGCCGGCGTGTACGGCGCCATCGCGTGGTAGTCCGGCGCCATGCCGGGTGTTGCGCCGTAATTGGCCAGGAACAGGTCGTACACCGTCGCCACCCGGGCGATCGTGCCGTCCTTGAGGGTGACTGTGGTGGCCGGCACCGGGCGGGTGACGGTGTTGCCGAGTTTCGTCGGATTGAAGAATTCGGTTGCTGCATCGCCAAAGTATGGAAACGTCACCTCCTCGCTGGCGCCGGCCGAAAGGCTAAGCCGTGGTGTCACCTCGGCCCCGGTTGCGCCATCGCGGCCCTCCAGGTTCCACTTGCCCTGCTCGCCCCAGCGGAAGCCGATCGAGCCGGTGGGCACATAGGGCAGGCCGGTTGCATCGTCGATCGCCACCACTTTCCAGTCCGGGTTGTTGCCCTGGCCGGCGTCATCGGCCAGGTCACTAGCGCGCAACTGACGATCGGCGACCAGCGTGCCGTCGCGCTCGGTCAGCAGCACCAGCATCGGCATGTCGGAATAGCGGCGGAGGTAGTCGAGGAAGTAGTCGCCTCGGCCCTTCGCGTGCCACTCGCTGAGAATCACGTGGCCCATGGCCAAGGCGAGGGCGGCATCGGTGCCCTGTTTCG
>JANXSA010000057.1 GCA_025352915.1 Rhodospirillales bacterium
TGGGGTCGAGGGGCGAAGCCCCCGCCTTGCTATCCGTTCAACAAATTCCGGCTCCCCGCCGGCAACCGCACGACAAGCCCGTCCAACGCCTCGGACATTACAATCTGACACCCCAGCCGCGACGTCTTCTCCAGCCCAAAGGCCAGGTCGAGCATGTCTTCCTCATCCTCGGTCGGCGTGCCCAGCCGGCCGAACCAGTCGCCCTCAACGATCACATGACAGGTCGAGCACGCCAGCGAGCCTTCGCACGCCCCCTCGATATCCACCCCATGCTTGTGCGCGATCTCCAGCACCGACAGCCCCAGCGGGGCCTCGACTTCGCGGCGCGTGCCGTCCCGCTCGACAAAGATCATCTTGGGCATATCCGGCGTCAGGCCTCGACAGGAGGGGAGGAAGCGGCGATCGCATGGGCCCGCGCCAGCATCGCCGCCGCGGAGTCGATATCCGACGGCGAGGTAAAGCGTCCGATCCCGATGCGCAAGGTCCGCGCCGCCGCCGCGTCCGACAGCCCCAGCGCGCGCAACACATAAGACGGCTCCACCTCCGCCGAGGAACAGGCCGATCCCGTCGACACGCACAGCTCCGGCATCGCCGCCATCAATGCCTGGGCACCCGCGGCCGGAAAAGTCAGGTTCAGATTGCCGGGAATGCGCCGCTCAGGGTCGGCATTCAGCACCACCCCCGGAATTGCCCGCCGCAGCCCGTCCAGCAACCGATCACGCAGCCCGGCAATCCGCCGCGCATCCTCGTCCATCTCACCCACCGCAATCCGGCACGCCTCCCCCAAGCCCACGATCAGCGGCGCCGGCAGCGTCCCCGCGCGCAGCCCGCGCTCCTGCCCGCCGCCCGAAAATAGTGGCACCAGGCGCACCCGCGGCCGCCGCCGCACATACAGCGCCCCCACCCCCTTCGGCCCGTACAGCTTGTGCCCGCTGATCGACAGCAGGTCGATGCGCGTCGCCTCGACATCCAGCCGGATCTTGCCCGCCGCCTGCGCCGCATCGGTGTGAAACAGCGCCCCTACCTCATGCGCCAATGCCGCCAGCCCGGCGAGGTCCTGGATCACCCCAACTTCGTTGTTCACCGCCATCACGCTCAGCAGCAACGTCGGCACCACCAGCGCCGCGCGCACCACATCCGGGTCCACTGTCCCATCCGGCCGCACCGGCAGCACCACGGGCTCGAACCCCTCCGCGGCAAGGTCGGCCACCGATTCGAGCACGCATTTATGCTCGGTCGCCACCGTGATGATGCGCCGGCGCCCATCGCCCGAGCGCACCGCCTGCCGCGCCAACCCCTTGATCGCAATGTTGTTGCTCTCGGTGGCACCAGACGTGAACACCACTTCGCGCACATCCGCCCCAATCAGTGCCGCCACATGGCCGCGCGCCGCCTCCACCGCATCCTCGGCAAACCGGCCCATGGCATGCTCGGCCGAATGCGGATTGCCGAAATGCTCGGTAAAGAACGGCAGCATCACCTGCACCACCCGCGGGTCGCACTGCGTGGTGGCCTGGTTGTCGAGATAGATTCGGCGATTTGGGATAGTCATGGGAGCAACAGACCTCAGGCCGCGCGGCGCACCAAGCGCCCGGCCATCTCCACATAGGTAGCCGCGAAGCGCAGCGCATCCTCGGCGCTGACATTCCACGGCAGCGACACGCGCACGGCCGCCCCCGCCAGCGCCCCCATCCCCATCGCCGCCAGCACATGGCTCGCCGCGACCTTGCCCGACGAACACGCCGCCCCGGCCGAAACCTGGAACCCCGCCATATCCAGCGCGATCACCTGCGTATCCGCCCGCACCCCGGCCAGCGCCAGGCATGTCGTATTGCCAAGCCGCCCGGCCCCGGCCCCCATCACCACCGCGCCCGCCCCCAGGGCCGCCGCCTCGATCCCATCGCGCAGCCCCGCCAGCCGATGCTGATCCCCCAGCGCCGCCACCGCTGCCCCGGCCGCCGCCGCCATCCCGGCAATCGCCGGCAACGCCGGAGTCCCCCCGCGCCGCCCGCGTTCCTGCCCGCCCCCGCCAAGCAGCGGCGCCAACGCCAGATCCCCGGCCAGCAACAGCGCCCCCGCCCCCTGCGGCCCGCCCAGCTTGTGGCCGGAGATCGCCATGCTGTCCGCCCCCAACGCCCCAAGGTCGATCGCCACCCGGCCGGCCGCCTGCACCGCGTCGACATGCAACCGCGCGCCATGCGCCCGGCACAGCGCCGCCGCCGCCGCAACGGGATGCAGCACCCCGGTCTCGTTGTTCGCCAGCATCAGGCACACCAGCGCCGGCCCTTCGGCCAACAACGCCGCCAACGTCCCGAGATCGGCCACCCCTTCGCGGTCCACCGGCAAAACCACCGCCCCCCCCGCTGCCATGGGCATCGCCGCCCGCACCGCATCATGCTCGGTCGCGCCCACAATCAGCCGCCGGCCCGCGCCCAGCCCATGGATCGCCAGCGCATCGGCCTCGGTCCCGCCCGATGTGAACACCACTCCCGCAGCACTCGCGCCGAAACACGCCGCCACCTGCTCGCGCGCCGTCTCCAGCAGCCGCCGCGCCGCCCGCCCGGCGCCGTGCACCGATGACGGGTTGCCCGCAACATCCAGCGCCGCCAGCACCGCCGCCCGCGCTGCCGGACGCACCGGCTCGCTCGCATTGGCGTCAAGATATGTCATGCCGATATCCCTGCGCAAAAAGAGGGGCACGAACCACAACAGCACGTAACCGGCCCACCGCCAGCGCGCTGATTTACGCAACGAATTGAGTTGGAATCTTCGTCATGATAGCCAGCCGGGCGTTTCTGCGTCAACGAATCTCGTTGAAATCCCCCCTGCAAGGGTGGCATGCCTTTCTGGCGTTGGTATCCACCAGCCACGAAGGCGCAATTTATGACGGTTCCGTGAGTCACTCCGCTCAGTGCCCGGGACACCTCGCCATCTGACACTTTTTTAAAGGCACCCGGATATCCATCCGCGGGCCGGCAGCAACAGGAACGGGTTTCCGCACACCATGCCTGAAGTCATGTTCGCCGGCCCAGACGGCCGGTTAGAGGGCCGTTACC
>JANXSA010000068.1 GCA_025352915.1 Rhodospirillales bacterium
CGATCAGGGCGGCGGTGGGGGCAATGAAGGCGTCGGGCGCCACCTGCGGGGTGGCGCCCTCGAACGGATAGAGCGGGCCGGCGTCAGGCATGCGTGAGCTCGCGGCCGGTGGCGGCATGGTGGGCGAGGCCGAGCATCAGCGCGATGTTCAGCACCGCGGCCCCCGAGGCGCCTTTGCCGAGGTTGTCCAGGCGGGCGACCAGCACGGCCTGGCGCAGCTTGTCATTGGCGTAGACGCGCAACTCCAGCAGGTCGGTGTCGTTCAGGTCCTCGGCGGTCAGGCGGTCATTGGGCAGGGTCGGGATGACGCGCACCAGGGCGCTGCCCTTGAAGTGGGCGGCGAGAATGGCGTTGAGGTCGGCGCCGGTTGGCCGGCCTGCCAGGGTGTCAAGGTGCAGCGGGATGCTGACCAGCATGCCCTGGCGGAAATGGCCGACCGCGGGGATGAAGATCGGGCGGCGCGACAGGCCGGCATAGAGCTCGGTTTCCGGCACGTGCTTGTGCTCGAAGCCCAGGCCATACAGTTCGAAGGACGGGCCGCCGGAGCTGTCGTGGGCCTCGATCATCGCCTTGCCGCCGCCAGAATAGCCGCTGACGGCGTTGATGGTGACCGGGTGGTCGGCGGCCATGACGCCGGCATCGACCAGCGGACGGATCAGGGCGATCGCGCCGGTGGGGTAGCAGCCGGGGTTGGCGACCTTGCTGGCGGCGGCGATCTTTGCTGCCTGGCCCGGTGCCATTTCGGGGAATCCATAGGCCCAGTCCGGGTTCACCCGATGGGCGGTGCTGGCGTCGAGCAGCTTGGGCGCGCCGGCGCCGAGTTCATCGGCCAGCCGTGTGCTTTCCTTTGCGGCGTCATCGGGCAGGCAGAGCACGACCAAATCGACTTCGCGCATCATCGCCTGGCGCGCCGCCGGGTCCTTGCGTCGCTCGCCGGTCAGGCTGCGCAGGGCAACCCCGTCAAACGCCTCAAGCCGCGTGCGGATGCCGAGCCCCGTGGTGCCGGCTTCGCCATCGATGAAAACGGTGGCCGCGGATGCCTTGGCGAAATCTGCCATGTCTAGTTCTCCTTCCAGCGGCATGGTTTGCCGTGTGGCGCGCAGAACGCAAGCAAAACAACGGCCAGCCACTGCCTGTCTTGTATGCAGAAATGCGGATCGCGGGGATGCGATGCCGTTTTGGGGGTGTTCGCACCTGCACAATCTGCGGCATGGTGGCGACAGCGGACGGCATTGGAACGAGCAGCGTGGCAGCTTATGGCGTGACGGCGAAGGACGCCGAGAAACCCGGCGGGCCGGCAAAGCCCGGCATTTTCGACCGGCGGCTGTTGCTGGGCGTCCTGTTCATCTGCCTGTCCGGCGTGGTGTTTCCGGTGATGAACGGCTTCGCCAAGTTGCTGGGGGCGGAGTATTCAACGCTGCAAGTGTCCTGGGCGCGGGCTTTCGGGCATTTCGTGTTCCTGCTGGCGGCCTTCCTGCCGCGCCATGGCTTGGCGGTGCTGCGGACGCGGCGGCCGATGATCCAGTTCGGCCGGGCGCTGATGCTCTATATCTCCAACATCTGCTTCTTTTTCGCGGTGGTGTACATCCCGATCGCCGATGCCGCGGCGATCAGCATGACCGCGCCGCTGGTCGTCGCCTTGCTGGCCTGGCCGATGCTGGGCGAGCGAACAAACCCGGCGCGGCTGATTGCGCTGGGCATCGGATTTACCGGGGTTCTGCTGATCATCCGGCCGGGGACAGACCTGTTCCATTGGGCGTCGCTGTTCGTGGTGGCCAGCGCCATCGGCTATGGCATCTATCAGATTCTGACGCGCAAGGTGGCGGGCATCGACTCGCCAGAGACGTCGGCAGTGTATGCACCGGTGTTCGGCGCCATCTTCATGCTGGCGGTGATGCCGTTCGTGTGGCGCACCCCGGCAACGCTGCTGGACCTCGGCATGTTCATCGGGCTGGGGGTGCTGGGGGCAGTGGGGCACTACTTCGTGGCGCGCGCCCTGACGCTGGCGCCGGCCAACCTGGTGTCGCCGTTCCAGTATTTCCAGCTGTTTGCCTCGGTGATCGTCGGCTACGTGTTCTTTGCAGCACTGCCCGATTGGGTGACCTGGGTGGGGGCGGGAATCATCATGACGTCCGGCCTGTATATCGGGTGGTCGCAGACGAGGGTGGCGAAGTAGAAAGAATCTTCTTTTTGTGAACAAAAAGAAGCAAAAAAACTTTATCCATTAGGGCGCGGGCAATTTCGGGTATCGCTGAGGATGGCCCGGTGCCATCGGATGAAGTTTTTTTGCTTCTTTTTGTTCACAAAAAGAAGACTTCCTTGGAGGGATACACATGATCCTATCGGGCAAGATCGCCCTGGTCACCGGCGCCGGCAAGAACATCGGCCGCGCCATCGCCTTGACCCTGGCGCGCGATGGCGCGGCGGTGGTGGTGAACGGGCGCAGCGACGCTGCCGCAGTGGACGAAGTGGTGGCCGCGATTCGCGCTGCCGGCGGCACCGCGATGGCGGCGATGGCCGATGTGGCTGACCGCGATCAGGCGCGCGCGCTGGCCGAGCGCGTGGCCGGTGAGATGGGCGGGATCGACATCCTGGTCAGCAATGCCGGGCTGCGGCGGCAGACGAAATATCTCGACATCTCGCTGGCCGAATGGCGCGAGATCATGTCGGTGGCACTGGACGGGGCGTTCTTCCTGTCGCAGGCGGCAATTCCGCACATGATCGCGCGCGGCGGCGGGGCGATCATCGCCATGTCCGGCATGTCCAACCATGTCGGCACGCCGAACCGGGCGCATGTCTCGGCCAGCAAGGCGGCGCTGGAGGGGTTGATGCGCTCGCTGGCGGTGGAATTCGGCGGCCAGAACATCCGCGCCAACTGTATCGCACCCGGGGCGATCGACACGGTGCGCGGGGCCTCGGCCGGGGTGCTGCCGAATACGCTGACGCTGGAGGGCACGCCGCTGGGACGGCGCGGCACGGTGGATGAGATCGCTGCCATGGTGCGGCTGCTGGCGGGGCCCGAGGGGGCGTATATCACCGGGCAGACTTTGCATGTGAATGGTGGGGTATTCCTGACCTAAAAAGCTTGTGTTGCGGTCGTTGCGGGAACGTGGCCCAGGCGCCCGGCGTGGCCGCGCCGCCCACCATCACCACCCCGCCGCGCGATTTCGGGCCGGCCTGAGGCGAATGGAGCAGGGAAGAAAGCGTGTTCTTTTTTGAAAAAGAACCAAAAAACTTCTATCCATTTGCGCCCGGTCTGACCCAGTTACGCCGGACGCAAACGGACAAAAAGTCTTTTTGCTTCTTTTTCTTCAGAAAAAGGAGATTCTTCCTCCTCCTTCGCTCACGAAAAAAGGGCCGTGCCGAAGCACGACCCCTGATTTCGTCCGCAGACCGCCGGCTCAGCGCTTGCTGAACTGGAAGCTCCGGCGGGCCTTGGCGCGGCCGTACTTCTTGCGTTCCACCGCGCGGCTGTCACGGGTGAGGAAGCCGGCGATCTTGAGGATGCCGCGCAGTTCCGGCTCGTAATAGGTCAGCGCGCGGGTGATGCCGTGGCGCAGCGCGCCGGCCTGGCCGGACAGGCCGCCGCCGTTCACCGTGCAGAACACGTCGAACTGGTTGTAACGATCGGCCACCAGGAAGGGCTGGGTGATCAGCATGCGCAGCACCGGGCGGGCGAAATACTGACCGACCTTCTTGCCGTTGACGACGATCTCGCCCTTGCCGGGCTTGATCCACACGCGGGCGATGGCGTTCTTGCGCCGCCCGGTGGCGTAGCTGCGGCCAAGCGCGTCGCGCTTCGGCTCACGCTTCGGCGCGTCAGACAGGGCAACGGTTTGGGCGACCGCAAGGTCCTTGAGGTCGGCGAGGGTGCGGGACTGGGTTTCGGACATGCGCTCAGCCCCTCTTGTTTTTCGGATTCAGGGCGGCGACGTCCAGCGACTTCGGCTGCTGCCCGTCATGCGGGTGCGTGGCGCCGGCATAGACATACAGATGCTTCATCTGCTTGCGCTGCAACGGGCCGCGCGTGATCATGCGCTCGACCGCCTTTTCCAGCACGCGCTCGGGGTGCGCACTGGCCAGGCGCTCGCCCTGGGTGCGGCCCTTGATGCCGCCGGCATAGCCGGTGTGGTAGTAGAACACCGACTGCTCGGCCTTGTTGCCGGTCAGCTTCACCTTGTCGGCGTTGATCACGACGACGTTGTCGCCGCAATCGACATGCGGGGTGAAGGTGGGCTTGTGCTTGCCGCGAAGACGGTTGGCGATGATGACCGCGAGACGGCCGAGCACCAGGCCCTCCGCGTCGATCAGCAGCCAGTCCTTCTTGACCTCCGCAGGCTTAAGCGAGAGGGTGGTCTTGAGCATGAGTGTCCCCTTGAACAGGCGGCGGCTTATGCCGTTTGTAGGCTGATCCGTCAAGGGGTTGTGAGTGTGGTATAATAATACCACATGATTGTCCGCCCTGCCCCGCCCTCCCTATAGTCGCTTCATGAAGCGGGTTCACGTTATCGCCGCCACCGGCCGGTCGGGCCAGGCTTTGTGCCGGGCGCTGATGGCGCGCGGGGTCGAGGTGGTCCCCGTGGTGCGCGATCCCGGCAAGTTTGGCGCCACCGCCCTGCCCTTCACAGCGCGACAGGCCGATCTTGGCGATGCCGGCGCGCTGGCGAACGCGCTGGCCGATGCGACCCATATCGCCAGCGCCGCGCATGCCCGCCACGCCAGCGCCATCCTGGCCGTGGCCCCGCCCGCCGCCCGCATCGTCCTGATGGGCAGCACGCGGCGCTTCACCCGATGGCCGGACGATCACGGCCGCGGCGTGATCGCCGGCGAGGCCGCCCTGCGCGCCTGGGGCGGCGACGGGGTGATCCTGCACCCCACCATGATCTATGGCGCCGAGGGCGAGAACAATGTCCGCCGCCTCGCCGCCCTGGCCCGCCGCCTGCCGGTGCTGCCGCTGCCCGCCGGCGGGCGCAGCCTGGTGCAACCGATCCACCAGGACGATGTGACCGACTGTCTGGTGGCCGCCCTGGCGCGTCCCTGGGGCTCGCCGCAAGCGGTGGTGATCGCCGGACCCGCGACCCTGACCTATGCCGATTTCATCCGCGCCATCGCCCACGCTGCCGGGCTGCGCCCCCCGCGCATCCTGCCGCTGCCGGCCTGGCTGCTGATGGCGCTGAGCCCGCTCACCGCCGTGCCCGGCCTGCCTCGCATCCGCATCCCGGAAATCCGCCGCCTCCTGGAAGACAAAGCCTTCGCCATCGACGACATGCGCACCCTGCTCGGCGTGACGCCTCGGCCCCTGGCCGAAGGGCTGGCGCAGACGTTAGGAAGGCCGGGGCTCCGCCCTGGACCAGTTCGAGCCTGAGGTCCCCGCTTCCGTGGGCACTCGATGGTAGTGGATCCAGCGGCAAAGCCTCTGGTCTTCCCTTACGCTTCCGGACGCCAAACGCTAGGGACAAAGCCATAGCCGGTGCCCGCCTTGACCACATGGCCAAAGGCGGGGAAATCCAGGTGCATGCCGGCGACCAGCAGTTTGTCGGTGGCGGCCATGTCCAACGCGCGGCGGCGCGATGTGCGGGCTTCGTCGCTATCGGTATCGAAGGCCAGCCCGGCTTCCGGCAGGGCGAACTGGATGCCGGGCAGATGGACCACATCGCCCCAGATCAGCAGGGTGCCGGCGCCCGAAGCGAGCAGCCAGCCGGAATGGCCCGGCGTGTGACCAGGCAGATGGTGACAGGTGACGCCGGCGATCCCTTCCTGGCCATGACCGACGGTCCGGGTTCGCGCGGCATAGGGGCGCAACGCCCCCTGCGCGGTGGCGAAGTCGCCCTTGGCGGCATCGGGTGCTGCGGCGGCCTTGGCGTCATCGAGCCAGAAGGCGGTTTCCAGGCCGTTGATGACGATCTCGGCGTTGGGAAAATACGCCGCGCCATTGGCATCGACGAGGCCACTGACATGGTCG
>JANXSA010000079.1 GCA_025352915.1 Rhodospirillales bacterium
GGCGCGGTCGGCCAATGCGTGCAGAAGGTGGCGGAGGCCGAGGCGCTGGCCTGGGGCGGGGTCCAGGATATCCTGATCAGCAACGAAGTGGTGGGTGCCTCCAAGCTCGCCCGCGCCGCCGCCCTGGCGCGGCTGGCGCGCATCTCGATCTGCGCCGACGATCCCGCCCATGTCGCCGCGATCGCGGCGGCAGCGCGCGATGCCGGGGTGGTGCTGAACGTGCTGGTGGAAATCAACGTCGGCGGCAATCGCTGCGGCGTCGAACCCGGCTCGCCGGCGGTCGCCCTGGCCCAGATGATCGCCGCCGAACCCAGCCTGACCTTCGGCGGGCTCCAGGCCTATCACGGCCGCGCCCAGCATTTCCGCACCCCCGCCGAGCGCGCGGCCGCCATCGCCCAAACCGTCGCCGACACCCGCCGCACCGTCGAAATGCTGGCCCAGCAAGGCCTGCCCTGCCCGATCGTCGGCGGCGCCGGCACCGGCACCTTCGAGATCGAGGCGGCCAGCGGCGTGTTCACCGAGTTGCAAGCCGGCAGCTACTGTTTCATGGATGTCGATTACGCCAAGAACCTCGACGCCGCCGGCCAGCCGGTCAGCCAGTTCCGCCACTCCCTCTTCGTCCTCGGCACCGTCATGTCCGCCCCGCGCCCCGGCATCGCCGTCACCGATGTCGGCCACAAAGCCATCGCCATCGAATCCGGCATGCCCGGCGTGTGGCAGCAACCGGCCCTGAAATTCGTCAGCGCGTCGGACGAACACGGCAAGATCGAATTCCCCGCCGAAATGAAAGGCCCAACCATCGGCACCAAGCTGCGCCTGGTCCCCAGCCACTGCGACCCCACCGTGGACCGCCATGACTGGTATGTCGGCGTGCGCAACGGACGGGTTGAATGCCTGTGGCCAATTGCGGCACGCGGCGGCGCCTATTGAAGCGGCGGCGGGGCGCAGCAGCGGGCTGGTATCAGTCGATGCGCGTGGTCTCAGCCCATTCGAAGTAGCGGCGCTTGGCGGTCTGGAACACCGGCCCGGCGTTCAACGCCCGGTCTTCATATCGGGTACAGGCAACCAGCTTGCCGTAATTGCCCGAGGAAAAAATCTCATCGGCCTCCGCCAGGTCGCCGGCGCTCAAGGTCGCCTCGCGCGCCTCAATCCCGGCCTCGTTCAACAGCGCCATGGTGCGCAGCCGGGTGATGCCGGCCAGGAACGTCTTGTTGTCCGCCGGCGTCAGCGCCACGCCGTTCTTGACGATCCACAAATTGGCGAAAGCGAATTCGGCGATATTGTCCCAGGGGTCGCGCATCACCGCGGCCTCAAAGCCGCGCTGCTCAGCCTCGCGGGTGGCGCGCGAGGAGTTGGGGTAAAGGCAGGACGCCTTGGCGTCGGTCGGCGCCATTTCCGCCGCCGGCCGCCGCAGCGGCGACAGCGTGGCCGAGAACCCTTCATCGCCCGGCAGCGGCGCGTCGAAGATGTGCATGACAAAGGCGGTGGTGGCGCTGCCGCTGGCGATCGAGCCGCCCTGGGTGAAGAACATCGGCTTGATGTAAAGCTCGGCATAGGCCGGAAAACGCCGAATGCCCTCCAGCGCCAGGCGCTCGATTTCCTCGGCCGTCATCGTCGGCGTCAACAACAGCGCCTTGGCCGAGGCAATCACCCGCTGGCAATGCAGCGCCAGATCCGGCGCACAGCGATGAAACGCCCGCGCCCCGTCAAACACCATCGAAGCCAGCCAGAACGAATGATCGGCCGGCCCGGTCAGCTTGATGTTCTCGCCGGTCCACTGCCCGTCAAACCAAAACTGCGCCGCCATGGTCGTGCCTCCGGAAGATCAAACGGCCGGGACAAAAGGCCGGGCCATCCGCGGCGTCAAGGGGGGCGGGCGCAGGGCAGGGCGGTGGCGCAAAGGAGGAAAGGAGAAGTCTTCTTTTTGTGAACAAAAAGAAGCAAAAAAACTTTATTCGTTTAAGGTAGATTGTCATTATTGGTGGCGCGCGCGATTTGCACTTCAATCCCAGTGCCTCGGATTTCATCCGCAGCCATCAGATAAAGTTTTTTTGCTTCTTTTTGTTCACAAAAAGAAGACTTTTTTTCCTCCCTTCCCGCCTAAAAAAATTCCCCACTCCAGAAATTTTCCCTTGCATCACTAACTAAAGTTAGTTATATCCTCCCCAATGTCATATGGACCCTCCCTTGGCGCACCGATCGCCAACCCCTCGACCCCCAACTCGTCCGGGGCGAAGTGCGCCTTGCTGCCGAGGGCCATCCAGGCCCTGATCGCGGCCCTGTTCGCCCGCCTTTTCGACCGCCTGGAGCAGCTCCTCCGGCTCTGGCAATCCGGCACCCTCCCGCCGCCCGCAGCACCCCGCAAACAAAAATCCGCTGCCGGCCAAAAGCCGCCCGCCGCCATACCGTCGCATCGCGCCGCCCGTTCCAAGCCCGCCCGTCATCGCCCCCTCCCCCATCGGCCAACCCGCGTCCGCCCAACCCACGTCCGTACCGCCGCGCCCCCACCGCCTTTCCCGCCAAGCGCCGCCCGCCCGCGCCCGGCGCACGACCCGCCCGCCAAAAACCGCGGACTATGCAGTCGTCAACCCACGCATAAAATGTTCCGATATCGAAACTATATCGAATCCCCAGGCAAAGCTCCCGGCGCAAAGAACGGCGTCGAACCGCTTTCGTCGTGGCATGGCATGGCGAAAGCGGGCATGGCGTGGTTTCCGGCGGGAGCCCGCAGAGCGGCTGCTGGCCCGCCCGGGATCAACCCGCGATCTTCCCTCCCGCCGCCCGGCGGGCGATGATGGCGCCGATATGGGGAGCGAGGCGATGCGAGGCTGGACGGCGGAGCTGCCCTTGCCATGGCGGATGTGATGGCGCGCTGGCTTTGCACCGGCGGCACGCGCCTGGCCACGCCGCACGGCCCGATCGCGGTGGAACACGTGCGGCCGGGCATGGTGCTGCTGGCCCGCGACGGTGCGGCGCTGATCGCCGGGCCGGTCGGCCGCATCCGGCTGTCGGTCGCCGAACTGCTGACGCGCCCCGCCTTATGGCCGGTCCGCGTGGCCGCCGGCGTGTTGGACGATGACCTGCCGGCGCACGATGTACTGGTGCTGGCGGACCAGCCGCTTGCGGTTCGCGGTGCGGCAGCGATCGCCGCGGCGTGGCTGGTCGACGGCGCCGCACTGGACCGGCCGCCGCCGGTGGCACCGCTGGATGTCTATAGCTTGATGCTCGACGGTGCCGGCATCCCCGCCGGCATGGTCATGGCCGATGGCGCGGGCCCGCCGCGCCCGGCGGATGCGGCGCTGCGGGTGGTTCGCCAGGACCTCGCGGCGGCGGCCGGGATCGCGGCGGGGCCGTTATTGGGAAGTGTGGATGGCGTGGCGACGGACCATCTGGAGGGCTGGGCCGATGACGGGTCGGGCCGGCCGGTGGCGCTGGAGCTGGTGATCGATGGGGTGGTCGCGTCGCCGGTGCCGGCCGGCCGCTTGCGGTCAGACCTCGCGGCGGCCGGCATCGGCGATGGCCGGCGCGGTTTCGTGATCCCGCTCGACCCGCCGCTGGACCGGCGGCGCCGTCATCTGCTGCGGCTGCGCCGGGCGCTCGACGGGGCCGAACTGCCGGGCTCGCCGATCCTGTTGGACGCCGTGGCTGAGCTGGCTTCCCTGCTCGACGCCGTGCCGGATGAGCGAGTGCGGCGCCAGGCGGTTGAAGCCGCGGCGCGCGCCGTGGCCGCCCGGTTGGCCGCGCGACCGCTCCCTGGGGCCTGAGCGTCAGGCGGTCCTGGCCACCACCGGTTCTTGCGCGCCGGGCCAGCTATCACTGGCGGCCAGCAGGCGCGCGATGTCGCCGGCCGGGCGCGGCGGACTGAACAGATACCCCTGGATTTCGGTGCAGCCATCGGCGACCAGGGCATTGAGCTGGGCCACCGTCTCCACCCCCTCGGCGGTGGTGGCGATGCCCAGCGACAGACCGAGCCCGGCGATCGCGCGCACGATTGCCTTGCTCTCGCCGTTGCCATCCGGCCCGGAGTCCAGGGCGTGCACGAAGCTCTTGTCGATCTTGATCTTGTCGAACGGAAAGCTGCGCAGGTAGCTGAGCGAGGAATACCCGGTGCCGAAATCATCCATCGAGATGCGCACGCCGAGCGCCCGCAGCCGGTGCAGGGTTGCCAGCGTGTCGGCATTTTCGCGCAGCAGCACCCGCTCGGTGATCTCCAGCTCCAGCCGCCGCGGTGCGATGCCGGCATCGGCGATGGCGGCCTGAACCTGTTCGACCAGCCCGTCGCGGGCGAACTGCACCGAGGACAGGTTGACCGCCACGCCGATGTCGTCCGGCCAGCGCGCCGCCTCGGCACAGGCCCGGCGCAGCACCCATTCGCCGATCGGCACGATCAGCCCGATCTCCTCGGCGAGCGGGATGAACGCATCCGGCCGCACCATCCCGCGCTCCGGATGATGCCAGCGCAACAGCGCCTCGAACGCGCAGATGCGGCGGTTCTGCACCGAGACCAGCGGCTGGTAGTGCAGCTCGAACTCGCCGCGTTCCAGCGCCTGGCGCAGGTCCATTTCCAGCAGTCGGCGCTCCTGGGCGTTGGTGTCCATCTCCGGGACGAACAAGCGCACAACGCCGCCGCCGTCCTGGCGGGCGTGCTGGCGCGCCAGGTCGGCGTTGCGCAGCAGCGCGTCGGCGTCGATCGTGCCCAGTCCTTGTCCATGGCCCAGCCCGGGCTCGGCGATGCCGATCGAGGCGCCCACCACCACGGTTGCGTCGGCGACGACATAGGGCTCGCTCAACACCGCGATCAGCCGCTGGGCGAACACTGACGGGCTGGCCGGCAGGGTGATCGCGGTCTGCACGATGACGAAGCTGTCCGCGCCGATCCGCGCGATGGTGTCGGCGGTGCGCACATGCCGCCGCAGCCGCTCGGCGGCCTGGCGCAACAGCGCATCGCCGGCCTCGTGGCCCAGCGAGTCGTTGACCGCGCGGAACCGGTCGAGATTGAGCGAGAGCACGGCGAACGGCGTGCCGAGCCGCGCCTGCACCGCGGCGCGGGCGACGGCCTCGCGCAGGGTGGTACGATTGGGCAGGTCAGTCAGCGGGTCGTGGCGGGCGAGATGGACCAGCTGCGCCTCGGTGCGCTGGATCCGGGTGATGTCGTCGAAGGTGCCCAGCCAGCCGCCGTCACGCATGCGCACCCAGCGGGCGCGGATCACCAGCGCGCCGTCCAGTGCCACGATGCTCTGATGGCTGCCGGCCTGCGGCTCGGCGGGCGGCGCCAGGGCGGCGGCGATGCTATCATGGCATAGTGCCAGGGAGTCGCGGATCGCCATGCCGGCCACCAGCGTGTGCTCCGACAGGCCGAGCATGGCGGCAAAACGCTGGTTGAAGATCTGCAACCGGCCGTCGGCGCCGGTGGTCACCAGGCCCTGGGTCATGCTGTTCAGGGCGGCGTCCAGCAGGTGGCTGGTTGCCGCCTGAGCGATGCCGCGGCGTTCCAGTTCGCGCACGTCATCCGCCAGGATCGCCACCGCGCGGGCAATGTCGCCGATCGGGCCGGGGTCGTCGCGGCCGGGGATGGTGATATCGCACTCATGGCGGGCGACGCGCAGCACCGCGCCGGTGATCCCGCCGATCCGGCGCAGCACGCCGCGCAGCACCAGCAGCCCGAGCAGGCCGAGTGCGGTGGTTGCCAGGCCGGCGATGGCGGTCCAGCGGGCCACGTTATCGACGGTGCGGAACATATCCTCGGCGCCGTCCAGCGCCGCGCGCCAGCGATCCAGACGCCATTGCTGGACGTCCTCGCCAATCCGGTCGGCCGCGGTGGCGAACACCCGCAAGCCGCGTTGCAACGCCGTGGGATCGAGGGCGGGGGCGCCAAGCCCCGGTCCATCCGACAGCAGCGCCAACGCATCATCGAGCACCACGCCGCCAGTCAGGTCGAGTTCGGCCAGGTAATACCAACCCGCTCAAAGACTGACACATGCCCACTCCCGTGTTGCGATGGAACGGATGCGGCCTGGATCGGCGATGAGGAAGCGCCATGCGGTGGCGCAGGCTTGGACGATGTCT
>JANXSA010000134.1 GCA_025352915.1 Rhodospirillales bacterium
CAATTTGACCGGCGGCGCCGAGCATGGCGGCGACATAGGCGCGGTCGGTGGCGGGCGGGATTTGCACCGCGGCTTCTGGCACGCCGGCGGCGCGCAGGCCTTCGGTGACGGCTTCGTGGATGGCGCGGGCGCTGTGGAAACTATCGGAGCCGCCGCGCAGGATGACGGCGTTGCCGGCCTTGAGGCAGAGGCCGGCGGCGTCGGCGCCGACATTGGGGCGGCTTTCGTAGATCATGCCGATGACGCCGAGCGGCTGGGGGATGCGCTGGATGCGCAGGCCGTTGGGTTGGGTCCAGTCGGCGAGCACGCGGGCCAGCGGGTCCGGCAGGGCGGCGATGTCGTCCAGGCCCTGGGCCATCGCTTCAATGCGGGCGGGGGTCAGGGCCAGGCGGTCGCGGAAGGCTTTGGTGCCGCCAGCGGCGTCGAAGGCGGCGAGGTCGAGCGCGTTGGCGGCCTCGATTTCGGTCGCATGGGCGCGGATGGCGTTGGCGGCTTCGCGCAGGGCGGCGTTGCGGGTTTCGGCCGGCATGGTGGCGAGCAGGTTCGAGGCAGCGCGGGCGCGGCTGGCGGCGTCGCGCATCCAGGCGGTGGTGGTGTCGATCGCGATGTCCATCAATGGTCTCCCAAACAAATGGATAAAAGTTTTTTGGTTCTTTTTTTCAAAAAAGAACGCGCTGGCCTAGCTTTCGCGCAGCACGAGGTCATCGCGGTGGATCAGTTCGTCCCGTCCTCGCCAGCCGAGGATGGCTTCGATCTCAGTGGTGCGGCGGCCGATGATGCGGGCGGCGTCGGCGCTGGCGTAGGCGGTGAGGCCGCGGCCGAGGGGGCGGCCGTCGGGGGCCAGGACTTCGACGACGTCGCCGCGTTCGAAGGAGCCGCCGATATCGCGGACGCCGGCGGGGAGGAGGGAGCGGCCGGTGGCCAGGGCTTTTACCGCGCCGGCGTCCAGGGTGTATTGCCCGGCGGGGTGCAGGGTGCCGAGGATGAAGCGCTTGCGGGCGGAGTGGTCGGCGGTGTCGGGCAGGAACCAGGTGCAGCGGGCGCCCTGTTCGAGGGCGGCGAGGGGGTGGTCGATATTGCCCAGGGCGACGGCCATGGCGCAGCCGGCGCCGGTGGCGATGCGGGCGGCGAGGAGCTTGGTGCGCATGCCGCCGGAGGAATAGCCGGGCGGGGGTTCGCCGCCCATGGCTTCGATTTCGGGGGTGATGGCTTCGACGACGGGGAGGTGCTTGGCGTCGGGGTTGGAGCGGGGGTCGGCGGTGTAGAGGCCGTCGATGTCCGACAGCAGGATGAGCTGGTCGGCGCCGACCATTTCGGCGACGCGGGCGGCGAGGCGGTCATTGTCGCCGAAGCGGATTTCGGCGGTGGCGACGGCGTCGTTTTCGTTGATGACGGGGACGCAGCCGAGTTCCAGGAGGGTGCGCAGGGTGGCGCGGGCGTTGAGGTAGCGCTGGCGGTCTTCGCTGTCGTCCAGGGTCAGGAGGAGCTGGGCGGCGGTGATGTTCTGGGCGGCGAGCACGTCGGCCCAGGCGCCGGCGAGGCGGATCTGACCGACCGAGGCGGCGGCCTGTTTTTCTTCCAGGCGGAGTTTTCGCCGGGTGAGGCCGAGGCTGCGGCGGGCGAGCGCGATGGCGCCGGAGGAGACGACGATGACCTCGACGCCGCGGGCGCGCAGGGCGGCGATGTCGGCGGCGATGGCGGCGAGCCAGGACATGCGCAGGGTCGCCTGGGTCGAGTCGACGACCAGGGCGCTGCCGATCTTGACGACGAGGCGTTTGGCGGTGGCGAGCGAGGGCAGGGCGGTCATCTGCTGCGGGCCGCTATGATTGCATGCCAAAGTGCTGCCAGCACTTCGGGCACGCCCTGGCCGGCGACGCCGGAGATGACGAAGACCGGGGCGCCGGAGGCTTCGGCGAGTTGGCGCTTGCGGTCGGATATCTGGCGCGGAGTCATGGCGTCGGATTTGTTCAGGGCGATGATTTCCGGCTTTTCGCCGAGTCCGCCGCCGTATTGTTCGAGTTCCTCGCGCACGGTGCGCCATTGCTTGACCACGTGGCCGGCGGCGCCGTCGACGAGGTGGAGCAGGACGGCGCAGCGTTCGACGTGGCCCAGAAAACGGTCGCCGAGGCCGGCGCCTTCGTGGGCGCCCTCGATCAGGCCGGGGATGTCGGCGATGACGAATTCCTGGGTCATCGACAGGCGGACCACGCCGAGCTGGGGGTGCAGGGTGGTGAAGGGGTAGTCGGCGATCTTCGGGCGGGCGGCGGAGACGACGGAGAGGAAGGTCGATTTTCCGGCGTTGGGCAGGCCGACGAGACCGGCGTCGGCGATCAGTTTCAAGCGCAGCCAGATCCAGCGTTCCTGGCCCGGCCAGCCCGGGTCGGCGCGGCGGGGGGTGCGGTTGGTGGAGGATTTGAAGTTGGCGTTGCCGTGGCCGCCATCGCCGCCGCGCAGGAGGGTGATCTTCTTGCCGGGCACGTCGAGGTCGGCGAGCATGGTTTCCTGGTCGTCGTCGAAGATCTGGGTGCCGGCGGGGACCTTGATGTGGACCGTGGGGGCGCCGGCGCCGGTGCGGTCGGAGCCCGAGCCGTTGCCGCCCTTCTTGCCGCGGAAATGCTGGGTGTAGCGGAAGTCGATCAGGGTGTTGAGGTTTTGGACGGCCTCGAACACGATATCTGCACCGCGGCCGCCATTGCCGCCGTCGGGGCCGCCGAACTCGATGAAGCGTTCGCGGCGGAAGGCGATCACGCCGTCGCCGCCATCGCCGGAGCGGCAGTAGATTTTCGCCTGATCGAGGAACTTCATTGGGTGTGTCTAACAAAAACGGGGGCCGGTCCTGCGTCACGCAGGCTGCCGGCCCCCGCTGTTCGCGGCGAAGCGGCCGGCGTTATTCGGCGGCGAGCGCCAGG
>JANXSA010000140.1 GCA_025352915.1 Rhodospirillales bacterium
CGATCTTCGCCCTGGTCGGCCTCTATCCCTGGCTGTTCGGTGGCGCGCCACGCTGGTGGGCGCTGGCCGTGGCGGCAGCACTGGCCGTCATCTCCCTCACCCGCCCGGTGCTGCTGGCGCCGCTCAACCGCTTGTGGCTGAAATTCGGCCTGCTGCTGCACAAGGTCATGAATCCGCTGATCCTGGGCCTGATGTTCTTCCTCATCGTCACCCCGATGGGGCTGCTGATGGGCCTGTTCCGCCACCATCCGGTGCGCGCCCGGCCGGACCCTGCCGCGACCTCTTATTGGGTCGTGCGCACCCCGCCGGGGCCGGAGCCCGACTCCATGCGCCGGCAATTCTGAGGAGTCGCGGATTTGAGTTTCCTGGCCGAACTCTGGGCCTTCGCCCGCAGCCGAAAGAAGATCTGGCTGCTGCCGCTGATCGTCATTCTCGCCCTGTTCGGCGGCCTGCTGATCCTGGTCCAGGGCAGCGCCCTGGCACCGTTCATCTACACCCTGTTCTGACCGACTCGCCGCCATGCGCATCCTCGGAGTATCGGCTTTCTACCACGACAGTGCCGCGGCCTTGGTCGTCGACGGCCGCATTGTCGCCGCCGCCCAGGAGGAGCGTTTCACCCGGCGCAAGCACGACGCCGGCTTCCCCGACCACGCCATCCAATACTGCCTGAGCGAAGCCGGCCTGACACTCAAGGACATCGACCACATCGCCTTCTACGACAAACCGCTGCTGAAATTCGAACGCCTGCTCGAAACCTATCTCGCCTTCGCCCCGCGCGGCTTCGCCTCGTTCAGCAAGGCGATGCCGATCTGGCTGCGCGAAAAACTGTTCCTGAACAACCTGCTCTGCACCCGCCTCAAGGCCATCGGCGGCGCCCACGACTGGGCCGCCAAGCTGCTGTTCACCGAACACCACATGTCCCACGCCGCCAGCGCCTTCTTCCCCTCGCCGTTCGAGGAAGCCGCCGTGCTGACCATGGACGGCGTCGGCGAATGGGCCACCACCTCGCTCGCCTTGGGCAGCGGCGCCGACCTGCGCATCACCAAGGAAATCCACTTCCCACACTCCCTCGGCCTGCTCTATTCCGCCTTCACCGCCTACACCGGCTTCAAGGTGAATTCCGGCGAATACAAGGTCATGGGCCTCGCCCCATACGGCGTACCGCGCTTCGCCCAAACCATTCTCGACCACGTGATCGACGTGAAGGAAGACGGCTCCTTCCGCCTGAACATGGATTATTTCGACTACGCCAGCGGCCTGCGCATGACCAGCCAGCGCTTCCACGACCTGTTCGGCGGCCCACCCCGCCAACCCGAAAAATGGATGGACCAGCGCGAGATGGACCTCGCCGCCTCGATCCAGGCGGTGCTGCAACACGTCGTGCTCAAGCTGACCCGCGCCATCGCCGCCGAAACCGGCGCCCGCAAGCTCTGCCTCGCCGGCGGCGTCGCGCTGAACTGCGTCGCCAACGGCCACATCCTGCGCGACGGCCGCTTCGACGAAATCTGGGTCCAGCCCGCCTCGGGCGACGCCGGCGGCGCGCTGGGTGCCGCCCTGGCCGCCAGCCACGGCATCGGCGCCGTCCCGCGCCAGGTCACCCCCGGCCAAGACGCCATGAACGGCGCCTATCTCGGCCCGCAATTCTCCGACCAAGACATCGCCCAACGCCTGACCGCCGCCGGCGCCCGCTTCACCCGCCTGGACGAGGCCGACCTCATCGCCCGCACCGCCGACGACCTCGCCGAAGGCCGCGCCATCGGCTGGTTCCAGGGCCGCATGGAATTCGGCCCGCGCGCGCTGGGCGCCCGCTCCATCCTCGGCGACCCGCGCTCACCCACCATGCAGTCACTGCTGAACCTCAAGGTGAAATACCGCGAATCCTTCCGCCCCTTCGCCCCCTCGGTCCTGCGCGAGGACGTCGCCGACTGGTTCGAACTCGACGCCGACAGCCCCTACATGCTGCTCGTCGCCGACGTCGTCGAACGCCGCCGCCGCCCGATGACCCCCGAGCAACAAGCCCTCTTCGGCATCGAAAAACTCAACGTCCCGCGCTCGGACATCCCCGCCGTCACCCACATCGACTATTCCGCCCGCATCCAGACCGTGCACCGCGAAACCAACCCGCTCTACCACGCCCTGATCTCCGCCTTCCGCGACCGCACCGGCTGCCCGGTGGTGGTCAACACCAGTTTCAACGTCCGCGGCGAACCCCTGGTCTGCACCCCCGAGGAAGCCTTCCGCTGCCTGATGGGCACCGACATCGAAGTCCTGGTCGTCGGCCGCCAATACATGCGCAAGCAAGACCAGGACCCCGCGCTCATGACCCGCTACGAGGGTGCCTTCGAACTAGACTAAGACTGGGCTTCGCCCAGACCCACGTCGTGCGAAGCACGCTTGCGCGTGACGGGCCAAGCCCCCTGGACCCTTATCCATTAAGGTCCAGGGGCTTGGCCCCTGGCGGGTCTGGGCAGAGCCCAGCCTTACCTTACAACCGCGGCGCCCGCAGCGCGTTCACATACCCCCGGTTCCACGTCGGCGTGATCATCACCTCATTGATGCAAACATGCGCCGGCAAACACGCGATATACCGCACCAAATCCCCGACATCCGAAGACTGCGCCATCTTCGCCCGATCCTCCGCGCTCACCGGCACCGGCCGCTTGTCCAGAATCTCCGTCGCCACCTCCCCCGGCAGCAACGCCGTCGAGCGAATCCCGTTCACGCATTCCTGCATGTTGATCGAATGGCTCATCGCCACCACCCCATGCTTCGCCGCCGTATACGCCGCCCCCGACAACCCGCCGATAAACCGCCCAGCCATCGACGCGGTAAAGATAATCACCCCATCCTTCTGCGCCCGCATCATCGGCAACACCGCCAGCGCCCCATAGAACGCGCTATTGAGGTTGGCCGAAATCACCAAATCCGCCCCCTCCGGCGCCATATCCGCCCAGCTCCGCTTCGGAATATTCGCCCCCGCATTGGCAACAAAGATATCCAGCCGCCCGAACTTCTCCCCGATCCAAGCCGCAATCCGGTTGATGTCGGCCACCACCGTCATATCCCCCGGCTGCACATGCGCATGCTGCCCAATCCGGCTCGCCACCCCCTCCAGCTTCTCCACCCGCCGCCCGGTCAGGATCACCGTCGCCCCTTCCTCGGCCAGCGCCACCGCCGCCCCTTCGCCAATCCCGCTCCCCGCCCCGGTGACCCAGGCCACCTTGCCCCGTAGTTTCATGCGCATCTCCCCTTCCCTGCCCGCTTGTTGTCGCCCCGGCCGTGACGTGTTGCACTGTCCGGCATCGGGCGGCGGGCGCCCTCCTGGAGCAAACATGAAAATCAAGGCGATTGAAACCCTGCGCGCCGACGCCGGCTGGCGGATGTTCTCGTTCCTCAAGATCACCACCGACACCGGCATCATCGGCTGGTCCGAATTCAACGAGAGCTTCGGCAGCGCCGGCCTGAAAAACGTCATCGACGCCCTCTGCGAAATCCTCATCGGCCGCGACCCCCGCCCCACCGAAGCAATCGTCGCCAACCTCCACGTCCTCACCCGCCAATCCCGCGGCGGCCTCAACCAACAGGCCATCGCCGCCATCGAAAACGCACTCCTCGACGTCAAGGCGAAAGACCTCGGCATCCCCGTCTACGAAATGTTCGGCGGCCCCGTCCGCACCCGCATCGAGACCTACTGGTCCCACATGTCCACCTACCGCATCCGCAACGCCGCCCAAATGGGCGTCCCCGCCCTCAAAACCTACGACGACGTCAGCAAACACGCCGAGGAAATCCGCAAACTCGGCTTCCGCGGCATGAAGACCAACATCATGGCCTATGACGGCGAAAAACTATCCTCCTTCGGCGGCGGCTTCGGCCGCAACAAGGGCTGGCCCGAACTCAACTGGTCCCCCGAAGCCCTGCGCTACACCCGTGACACCCTGGCCGCAGTCCGCGCCGGCGCCGGCCCCGACATCAACATCCACCTAGACACCAACTTCCACTTCAAAACCGAGGGCTTCCGCCGCATCGCCGACACCGTCGCCCCCTACAACCTGACTTGGCTCGAAATCGACCAGCACGACGCCCAATCCCTCGCCTCCCTCAAAGCCATCGCCCCCTGCCCCATCGCCTCCTGCGAAACCCTCCTCGGCCGCCGCGACTTCAAGCCCTTCTTCGAGAACTACGCGATGGACGTCCCCATCATCGACGTCGTCTGGAACGGCCTCGGCGAATCCCTGAAAATCGCGTCCATGGCCGACGTTTACGAAATGAACGTCGCCCCGCACAACTTCTACGGCCACCTCTGCTCGATCATCTCCGCCAATCTGTGCGCCATCGTCCCCAACTTCCGCGTCATGGAAATCGACATCGACAGCGT
>JANXSA010000142.1 GCA_025352915.1 Rhodospirillales bacterium
ACGCATGGGCGCTGCTGGCGCTGGTGGCCACGCTGTGCAGCGCCACCCGCGACATCTACACCCGCGTGGTCCCGGCGCGGGTGCCATCGCTGATCATTACGCTGGCGACCGCCATCGCGGTGACCGCGACCGGCGTGGTGCTGACGGCAATCCATGGCTGGATGGCGATGTCCGGCGAGCAATGGGCGCTGCTGTTCGGCGCCTCGGTGTTCCTGGCCGGGGCCTATCACCTGATGATCCTGGCAATGCGGCACGGCGAAGTCTCGTTCGTCGGCGGGTTCCGCTATGCCTCGCTGCCGGCCGCGGCGTTGCTCGGGTGGCTGGTCTGGGGGCATGTGCCGGACGGGCCGGCGGTGCTGGGCATGGTGGTGATCGTGGCGGCGGGGCTGTATCTGTTCCGGTCCGGGCGGCGTTGATTATCGGGTTTGCAAAGAGACAGAAAGCCAGCATCTTCTTTTTTGAAAAAAAGAAGCAAAAAACTTTTCCTCTTTGTAGCCAGCAAGAAGCCACCCGAGAGGCAAATGGATAAAGTTTTTTTGCTTCTTTTTGTTCACAAAAAGAAGACTTTTCCTGCCACCTGGCTTCCCACCCACAGCGGCATTGCTCAGGCGCCCACGTGCTCCTGTCCCGTGACCAGCACCTCATTGAGCGTGCCGGCTGGAAGTTCCGGGCTATCGGCATATTGGTAACATGCCGCCGCCCGATGCGCCTCGGTGCGGTACAGTGGCGGCAAGCTGGCAGCGCATCGCGCCATCGCCACCGGGCAACGCTCCAGGAACCGGCAACCATCGGGCGAGGGGATGGCGGCGAGTTTCTGTTCGCCCTCATCGTCCAGCCAGTCGCGCGCGATGCTGACCTTCGGGATCGAGGAGATCAGCAACTGCGTATACGGATGTTGCGGATGCTTCACCACGCGCTCGACCTCGCCGGCCTCGGCGATGCAAGCCCGGTACATCACCAGGATATTGTCGCTGACCTGATAGGCCGTCGCGAGGTCGTGGGTGATGTAGATGATCGAGATGCCCATCTCGTCAGTCAGCTTGCGCAACGACCCCAGGATGGTGGCGCGCAGCGAGGCATCCACCATCGAGACCGGCTCGTCCGCCACGATCAGCTTCGGCTTCATCAGCACCGCGCGGGCCACCATGATGCGCTGGCGCTGCCCGCCGGAAAGCTGGTGCGGAAAGCGCCCGAGGATTTCCTCCGGGCGCAATCCAACAGCGCGCAGCGCCCCCTCGATCATCGTGCGGGCCTCGGCGCGGCTGGACGCCAGGCCGAATTTCTTCACCGGCGTGGTGAGCACATGATCCACCCGGTAGAACGGGTTGTAGACCTCGTAAGGGTCCTGGAACACCGCCTGCACATCGCGGCGAAAGGCGCGCTTCTGTGTGCCGGACAGGCGGGCCATGTCCTGGCCGCGGTAGAACACCGTCCCTGCGCTCGGTGGCGTGAGGCCGAGAATGATGCGCGCCAGCGTGGTCTTGCCGCTGCCGCTTTCGCCCACCACCGCGGTGATCGCCGGGCGCTCGGCATCGATGGTCATCGACAGGTCGGACAGCGCGGTCATGGCACCGTAGCGCTTGGTGACGTGGCGGGCTTCGAGAAGAGGGCCGGTCATCGGCAGGCTCCAGCGGAGGCAAGGAAGAATCTTCTTTTTGTGAGCAAAAAGAAGCAAAAAAACTTTATCCATTCGCGCGGGGCTTGCCTTGCCGCCGCCCGGCGCTTCCCGAGGAGGGCCGCACGCAAAGTCAGAAAGTTTTTTTGCTTCTTTTTGTTCACAAAAAGAAGAACCTTGCTTTCCCGCTTCATGCGAAATGACAAGCCGCCTGCTGCCCCGGCCCAAGGTCCCGCACCGCCGGCTTCTCCGCCCGGCAGCGCGCTTCGGCCCGGGCACAGCGCGGGTGAAACGCACATCCCGGCGGCAGGTCGCGCAGCAACGGCGCCAGGCCGGGGATGCCCTGCATGGTGCCGCGCGCCTCCAGCGAGGGCAGCGATGAGATCAGCGCCTGGGTATAGGGGTGGCGCGGCCGGGTGATGATCTCGCCGATCGGCGCCACTTCAACCAGGCGCCCGGCATACATCACGCCCAGCCGGTCGACGAACTGCGCCATCAGCCCCATGTCATGGCCCACCAGGATGATCGCGCAGCCCAGTGCCCGCTGCACCCGCGCCAGCGTCTCCATCACCTGCCGCTGCACCACCACATCGAGCGCGCTGGTCGGCTCGTCGGCGATGATCACCTTGGGACGCAGACAGATCGCGATGGCGATGCAAGCCCGCTGCTTCATGCCGCCGGACAGCTCGTGCGGATACAGGTTCGCCACCTCCGCCCGCAGCCCGACGGTACTCAGCAACTCGGCGATCCGCGCATCGAGATCGGCTGAGGAAAGCTGCACACCGTGGTCGCGGAAAGCGTCGGCCAACTGCGCCTTGATGCGCATCACCGGGTTCAGCGAGTTCATCGACCCCTGCGGCACCATGGCAATGCCGGCCAGCCGCAACCGCCGCATCCCCTCATGATCCAGCGCCGAAAGCTCGACGCCATCCAGCGTCACGCGGCCGCCGACAATGCGCCCCGGTGGCTTGATCATGCGCAGGATCGCCAGCGCCATGGTCGACTTGCCCGACCCGGATTCGCCGGCCAGCCCCAGCCGCTCATTAGCCTCCAGCGTGAACGAAACGTCGTCGACCGCATGCACCGCGCCCAGCGGATGCGCGAACTCCACCCGCAATCCCCGGACTTGGAGAATTGGGACCGCGAGGATCGCGCTCATGCGGATTTCCTCAGCCGCGGATTGGCAATTTCGTCCAGCCCGACGGTGACGAAGAACAACCCGAGAAACACCAGCACGATGATCACCGTGGGCGCCAGCCACCACCACCACCAGCCATTGATCATCGCGGCGTTGAAATTCACCCAGTACAGCGTCATCCCCAACGTCGGAGCGTCGATCGGCCCGAGCCCCAGGACCTCCAGCCCGATCGAGGCCAGGATCGCCGACGACACCGCGTTGACCAACGTGGCCGCGAGATAGGGCAACAGGTTCGGCATCAACTCAAAGAAGATGATCGCCGGCCCCGACATGCCCGACATCCGCGCAATCTCGACATAGCCGCGCTCACGCAGGCTCAGCACCTGGGAGCGGATGGTGCGCGTCGGATTGAGCCAGGCCAGCGAAGCCACCACCAGCGCCATCTGGTTCACGCTAAGCCCACCGCGAATGCCGACGGCAATGATGATCAGCACCAGCAGCCCCGGCACCGTCAGCCCGATATCGGCGATACCGCGAATGATCGTGTCGGCCCAGCCACGATAATACGCGGCGACAAACGCCAGCACCGTGCCGATCCCCACGCCGAGAATGCCGGCAATGAACCCAATGCGCAGCGTCAGCGGCGTCCCCGCCACCATCACCGCGAGGAGATCGCGGCCCTGCCGGTCGGTGCCGAACGGATAGCGCCAAGACGGCGGCTGCAACGGCCGCACCGACAGCGCCCGCGCATCCTCGACATCAACGATGAAGTGCCCAACAACCACAAACGCCAACAGGAACAGCAACAGACCGCTGCCGACCACCAGCGACAAGTTGCGGCCGAGATAGCGGGTGAACCCGTTCATCTCACGTCCGCCGATAGCTGATGCGCGGATCGAGCAGCGGGTAGACCAAATCCAGCAGCAGCGTCGCCAACCCCAGCGACACGATCACCGTGAAGACGATGCCCTGGATCAGGAAATGATCGTTCTCCCGAATGGCCTGGAACAGCAGCGTGCCAATCCCGGGATAGCCGAAGATCACCTCCACCAGCACCGCCCCGGACAGGATCTGCCCCAAGGCCAGCGCCAGCGCGGTGATCTGCGGCAGGATCGCGTTGCGCAGGCAGTAGCGCGTGAACACCGTCAGGCTCTTGAGTCCCTTGCCCTCGGCGAAAACCACATAGTCCTCGCCCATGGTCGTGACCATCATGCCGCGCATCCCCAGTGCCCAACCGCCAGTGGCCACCAGGATGATCGACAAGGCGGGCAGGGTGGCATGACGCATCACATCGAGGATGAAGGTGAATGAGAGCGAAGGGTTCACCCCCATCGAATACCCGCCAAATATCGGCAACAACGGCACCTGGAACGCCAGCAGGTACATCAGGATCAGGCCCAGCAGAAAAAACGGAATGGCATGCAGCGCCCACAACGGCGGCATCAGCCACGCCATCCAGCGCGGCGCCCGCGGCCATGCCAGCAACGCCCCCAGGATCGTCCCGATCACAAAAGACAGGATCGTCGTCATCCCCAATAGCCCGACCGTCCACGGGATCGACTCGCCGATCATGTCCGCCACCGTGCGCGGATAGTTGGCAATCGAGAAGTTGAAGTCCCCGCGCACGACATCGCCGAGATAGCTCAGGTATTGCTGCCACAATGGGCGATCCAGCCCGAAGCGCACCTCATACACCTTCACCATCTCGTCGATACCCTGCTGCACATAGCCGCCAAGCTGGGCCTGTTGCAGCAGCTTGGTGCGCACGGGATCCTGGCCCGACAACTTCGGCAGGAAGAAGTTCAAGCTGGCAGCCAGCCAGACAATGACAAAGAAGACGCCGCAGCGCTTGAGGATATCGCGAAGTTGCACTGCGGCGCGTCCCCGTCAGCTCACGCCGGCTGCAACGACCACAGCACCATCGGGAAAGTCAGGTGCCAATGGGCGCCGTTGACGTAGTGCGGCGCCCCGGCATTCTCCGCCGTCGGCCAGTTCTTCCAATACGTCGTGTTCATCGGAATGCGATGGTGCAGTTGCACGATCTGGATGTCCGGCAACTCCGGCAGCCAGATCTCCATCGCCTGGCGGAACAGCTCCTTCAGCTTCGCCGTCTCGCTCGGCGCCACCGAGAACATCTGGTCGACGATCTTGTCATAGGCGGCGTTCTTCCAGCGCGCGAAGTTCACCTGATGCCCGCCCGGCACCGCCACCGAAGCCGACTGATACAGCTTCAGCGTGTTGTAAGGCTCGTTGACGCTGCCACCATGGCCATAGATCGCACCGGTGTACTGCCCCTTCTGGAACCGGTCATCGAAATCGGGCGGCAACGACATGCTGGCATCAACGCCGGCCCGCTTCAGCATCTCGGTCAGCACCGGCCCAATCGCCGGCCCGGTGCCGCCAAAGCCGATGATGTCGATCGTGAGCTTCTTGCCATCGCGCGCCCAGATGCCGTCCGCCCCCTTGGCAAACCCCTTCGACGTCAGGATCGCATCACCCTTCCGCCGGTCGAAGGCCAGCGTGTCATGCTTGGCCAACAGATCCTTGATGTGCTCCTTGTACGGCGCCAACGGCGCATAATCCGGCATCGGCAACGGCGAAACCTCGGAGGCGCCAAGGTATCCGACATCGATGATCTGCTGCCGGTCGACATAGTGGCTGATCGCCCAGCGCACATCCTTGTCATTGAACGGCGCCACCTCGTTGTTCAGATACAGCGCGATCGGCCACCAGTCGCGATAGCCAAACGGCGGCTTCTGGCCCGAATGCGTGGTGATCTTCGGGTTCTGCCGAAACACCGTGGCAAACGTCGCCGGCTGCATCCCGGTCCCCGCATCCACCTGGTTGGTAATCAGCAACTGCGCCGTCTGCTGCTCGCCCGCCGTCGGCAGCCAGATATTGCGCAGCACCGCTGGCAGCGGCGCCAGCCCCTTCTCCGCCGCCCACCAGCTCCCGGCGCGGTCGAACACCTTCTGCTGCGGCGAAGCCGCGGTAACCCGCCACGGCCCCGTCGTCACCGGCCACCCCTTGGCAATGTCGAAATGCTTGAAGCTGGGCCAGTCCTGTCCCTCAAAGATATGCTTCGGCACGATATAAACACCGATATCGTACTTATACGACATGAAGAAGAAAAACCGCGGCGACGGGATCTTGAAGTCCACCACAACGGTATTGGCGTCCGTCGCCGTCGCCTTCTCCACCGCCTGGTTCACATCGATGCCCCAGCGCACCTTCGGCCCGAGATCGCGCAACGAGTTCAGCGTGAACGCCACATCCGCGGCGCTGAAAGCCACCCCGTCCGACCACTTGATCCCCGGCCGCGTCTTGATCGTCAGCTTCTTGAAGTCCGCGCTGAACTCAAAACTCTCCGCCAGCCACATATGCATCTTATCGGCAAACGCCGAGTAATACGCCAGCGGCTCATACATCAGGTTCGGGCCGTTCTGGTGATTGGACCCGATCGAGTACGGATTCCACAGCTCGAAATCCACCCACCGCCCTTCACGCCCGCCCCACACCAGGATCATCGTGCGGTCGCGCGGCGGCGCCGCCGGCTGCGCATCCACACTCTGCCACGGCAGTGCTGCGGCGGTGCCGGCGAGAACGCTGGCCTTCAACAGGTCGCGGCGGCTCGGAAGCATCTTGTCGTGCATCGCTTGGTTCCTCCTCCGAAATGCCGCGAGTGTTCCCGCGGCGAGCATTGTTATGGCGGCGGGCAGCACCCGCCGGTCAGACAAGCAGTAGTGCCGCCGCGCGCCGCGCCGTCAAGCGCCGTAAGCCTGCCCCCATCGCTCGCTGAACACGACATCCGAAAGCACCGTCCGCCCCACCGGCCCGAACTTCCCCATCGGCCAGCCGATCGGCAGGATCGCATAGGAATGCACCCCCTCCGGCAGCCCCAGCGCCGCATCCGCCGCCGCCGCATGCAGCAAATGCCGCGTCGTCAACGTCGACCCCAACCCCAACGCCCGCGCCGCCAGCAACATGTTCTGCACCGCCGGATAGATCGAGGCGCCAGATGTCCGCGTCGGCGCATTCTTCCCCTCATCCAGACACGCCACAATCCAAACCGGCGCCTCATGGAAATGCTCGGTCAAATACTCCACCGCATGATGCTGCCGCGCGTACTTCTCCGCCGAAATCCCCGGCGGCGGCGGCGAACTCGCGTACCGCGGCCCCACCACCTCATCGAACGCCCGCTTGTAGAACACCTGCACGGCCTTTTTGACCGCCGGCTCCTTGATCACCAGAAACCGCCAGCGCTGGAAATTCCCCCCATTGGCCGCACAAACCCCGGCCTCCAGTATCTTCCGAACCAACTCATCCGGCACCGGATCGGGCTTCAACCGCCGCATCGCCCGCGTCGTCTGCATGATCTCGAACACATCGTTCATCACTCGCGCCCCTTCAAAAACCAATCCACCAGCCCCGGCTGCAAATCGCGCGGATACGTATGCGAGAGATCATCCACCTCCACATACGTCACATCCGCCCCCACCGCCCGAAACGCCCGATCCGCCGTCCGCGCGATATCCACCGGAAACATCCAGTCCAGTGCCCCATGCACCAGATGGATCGGCAACCCCGCCACCCGCGACCGCTCGCTCATCTCCACCAGGATCGGATGAAAGCTCGCGGCAAACGGCGCCAGATGGGTAAACCGGCTATCCCCCATCAACCCGGACAACAGCGTAAAAGTCCCCCCATCGCTCATCCCCGTCAGCAACAGCCGAGACGTATCCACCGGCCACCGCGCGGCAATGAAATCCACCATCCGCCCAATATTCGGCGTATCCAAATCCTCGCCCGCCAGCGCCCACGTCCCCCCAACCGACGTCGGCGCCGCCACAATCAACCCCCGGCTGCGCGCCGTCCGCACCCAGTTCCACAAGAAACTCCGCCCATGCCCGCTCCCGCCATGCAGCGCCACCACCAACGGCCGCTTCACGTCATCGCGCGTATCCTCCGGCACAAACAGCGAAAACCCGCCGCGCTCCCCCTCGCCATTCTCCGCATGCAACACCCCCCGCCCCTGCTGACCTATCCCCGCCGCCAAATCCGCCTTCAGCGCCGCATCCTCGCGCCGATCCGGCTCCAGAAAAAACAGGCTCACCGCCGGCAACACCCGCGCCAACGGAAACAGCGCCTCCTGCGCCCGCGCCTCCGCCCGCAAAGCCCGGTACGCCCGCCGAATATCCCCCCCCACCGCCGCCATCCGCAACCCGCCCCAAGCCTCCAGCGTCGCCTCCGCCGCGCGCTCCACCTGCCCGCGAAACGTCGCCAACGCCTCCGGCCACGCCGCCGCGCGAAACCGCCCGAACGCCGCCGTCAGC
>JANXSA010000144.1 GCA_025352915.1 Rhodospirillales bacterium
AACGCGACCAGGCGCCCGCCGACAGCCGGACGCGCCACCAGTCATGACCCCCTTCATCTGCGTCACCTGCGGCACCCAGCACGCGCCGAGCGTGGCCCCGCCGCCGGCCTGCGCGATCTGCGACGACGAGCGGCAATATGTCGGCGCCGCCGGCCAACGCTGGACCACCCTGGCCGAGCTGCGCCGCAGCCATGCCAACACCTGGCGGATGCGCGAGCCCGGCCTGTTGGGGATCGGCACCACCCCCGCCTTCGCGATTGGCCAGCGGGCGCTGCTGCTGGTGCGTCCGCAAGGCAACATCCTGTGGGACTGCATCTCGCTGCTGGACGACGCCACCGTCGCCCTGGTGCGCGGGCTCGGCGGCATCGGCGCCATCGCCATTTCGCACCCGCATTTCTATTCGGCCATGGTGGAATGGGCGCACGCCTTCGAGTGCCCGGTCTGGCTCCACGAAGCCGACCGCGCCCATGTCATGCGGCCGGACCCCGCGCTGCATTTCTGGGCCGGCCCAACCCACGCGCTGGCCGACGGCATCACCCTGGTCAACGCCCCCGGCCATTTCGATGGTGGCACCATGCTGCACTGGCGCGACGGGGCGGATGGCCGTGGCGCGTTGTTGACCGGCGACATCATTCAGTTGGTGCCGGATCGGGCCAGGGTCAGCTTCATGCGCAGCTACCCGAACCTGATCCCGCTGCCGGCGCGCACGGTCACCGCGATCGAGGCGGCGGTGGCGCCGTTCGCCTTCGACCGGTTGTACGGCCCATTTTCCGAGCACGGCATGCAAGGCGGCGCCACGGCAGCGATTGCTGTTTCCGCCGAGCGCTACCGGCGCTGGATTGCCGCGCCGTGAGCGAAACGGACGAGGCGTGGGCGGGCACGCTGCGGCGCTTCGACATCGACCTGCTGATAATCCACCCGACACTGCCGCCCGAGACCATCACGGCGGCGATGCCGTCGCGCCTGCCGCCAGCCGTTGCCGCACCGGCGGACGTGCCTGGTCAAAGCTGATCGGCCAGACCGGCGCGCGATACGTGGCCATCCCGCCCGTGGTATCCGCCGGTGCCGGCAACCGCCGGGCAGGGATGGCGCGCATGAACGACGAGATCGACCGCCTGTTCGACAAGGTCCATGCCATCGAGGCAGATATCGAACACCGCCTGGAAGCCCATCGCGCGCAGTTCCGCTACCAGGTCGCCAAGGGCCGCGCGGTGTTCGACGCCGAGGCCGAGCGGATCAACCGGCAATTGCGCACCGGCTTGTTCAGCTACCTGCGCGCCACACCGTGGCGGCATCTGGCCGTGGCGCCGGTGATTTATGGCATGGTGATCCCGTTCGCCCTGATCGACCTCAGCCTGAGCGCCTATCAGCAACTTTGCTTCCGCGCCTGGGGCATCGCCCGGGTGGCGCGGCGCGACTACATCGTGCTGGACCGGCACCGCCTGAGCTACCTGAACGTCATCGAAAAGCTGAACTGCCTGTATTGCAGCTATGCCAACGGTGTCCTGGGCTATGCCCGCGAGATCGCCGGGCGCACCGAACAATTCTGGTGCCCGATCCGCCACGCCACCCAGATCCGCGGCCCGCATGCGCGCTACAAGGACTTCGTCGATTTCGGCGATGCCGCGGGTTATCGCGCCCGGCTGGGCGAGTTACGCGCCAAGCTGCGCTGAGCCCTGGCGATCCGGCCGCTCCGCCGCATTATCCGCCCCCAGCGCCGGCGCGCCATGCCGCACCGGCGGCCGCGCGCCATCGAAGCTGATCGGCAGGCCCATCAGCGGCAGCGTCATCCCCGGCGGCGGTTGCAACATGCCGAGCGCGGCCACCTGCGTGTCGGTGTGCAAAACCCCCATGTCGTTGATCGGGGCACAGGGCACGCCGATCGCCTCGAACCGCGCCTCCCAATACGCCGACGGCTGCTGCGTCATGATCGCCGAGATCAGCCCGATGATCTCGTCCTTGTTGCCCGCCCGTGCCGCATTGGTGGCATAGCGCGGATCGGCTGCCCATTCGGGATGGCCCAACTCGGCCGCCATCTTGGCGAACAGCCGGTCGGTGGCGGCGGCGACCACCAGTTCGCGGTCGGCCGTCGGCACTGCCTGGAACACCACCACGCGCGGATTGCCGCTGCGATCGCGCTGCGGGTGTTTTCCGGATTCGGCAAACGCCGCCCAATGCCCGCTCATCCAGCCCATCGCGGTCTCCAGCAGCGAGGTATCGACGATGCCGCCTCGGCCAGTATTCTGCCGCCGCAACAATGCCGCGAGAATTCCCATCGCCGCCCACATGCCGGTGCCGAGATCGAGCACCTGCACTCCGATCCGGCTCGGCGCCCCCATGGGATCGCCGTTCAGCGCGAACAGCCCGGAAAACGCCTGCACCATCGGCTCGAATCCCGGCGACATCCGCCGCGGCCCAACCGAGCCCAGCGCCCAGAGCGAGCAATAGACCAGGTGCCTGTTGGCCGCGACCATCGCCCCGGCGCCCAGCCCCAGCTTCTCCAGCGCCCCGGGCCGCATGTTCTGCACCACCACATCGCTCTGGCCAATGCGCTCGATCAGCCAGGCGAAATCATCCTCGTTGCGAAAATCCAGCGTGATGCTGCGCTTATTGAGATTCATCGCATGGAAGGTCGTCGCCATCCCGCCATGAAACGGCGGCCCCCAGCCGCGCGCATTGTCGCCCTCCGGCCGTTCCACCTTCAGCACCTCGGCGCCCATCAGCGCCAGGATCTGCCCGGCATACGGCCCTGCCAGGTTCTCCGCGATCTCGACAACCTTGATCCCCGCCAGCGGCAGCATCACGCCACCAGCCCGGCGATGCGCGCGGCGGCGGCGCGATACTCGGCCTCCATCCGGTCCACGAGATCGCCAACCGAGGGAATGTCGGTGATCGCCCCGGCCCCCTGACCGGCGCCCCAGATATCGCGCCAGGCATGCGGTTTCTCCCGCTTGTGCCCGGCGACATAGGTTTTCCCGGCTTCCGGCACCGGCAAATTGGCGGGATCGAGCCCAGCGGCGATCATGCTCTTGGATAAGTAATTGCCATGCACGCCCGAGAACATATTGGTGTAGGTGACGTCCTTGCTGCCGCTATCGACGATCATTTGCTTGTAGGCATCGGGCGCATTGGCCTCGCGCGTGGCGATGAAGCGGGTGCCCATATAGACCATGTCCGCGCCCATCGCCTGCGCCGCCAGAATCCCGGCGCCATCGCCGATCGCCCCGGCCAGGATGATCGTGCCGTCGAAGAATTTCCGAACTTCCGGCAACAGCGCAAACGGCGAGGTCGCGCCGCCATGCCCGCCCGCCCCGGCACAGACCAGGATCAGCCCGTCCACCCCTTGCTCCACGGCTTTCTCGGCATGGCGCAGCGTGGTGACATCGTGAAACACCAGCCCGCCATATTCATGCGCGCCCTGCACCACTTCGGCCGGCGGGCGCAGCGAGGTGATGATCACCGGCACACGAAACTTCATGCAGGTATCGAGGTCGCCGGCCAGCCGGTCATTGCTGGCATGACAGATCAGGTTCACCCCATACAGTCCGTGCGTGCCAATCAGCCGCACCTGCAACTGCTCCAGCCACACTGCGAATTCTTCTTGTGGCCGCGCGTTCAGCGCCGGGAAGGTGCCGATAATCCCCGCCCGGCACTGCGCCTCCACCAGGTCGAGCCCGGAGACGATGAACATCGGCGAGCCGATCACCGGTAGGCGCAGGCGGCGGAACTGTTGCGGCATCGGCATGGTCATTTCTCCTCGATTGCCGCGACGCTGCGGGAGGCTCGGTGCTTCGTCAACGCCGTCTTGGCGCCCGCGCGATCACAGGCCATGCTGCGGCCAAAGCGGAGGATCCCCATGCAAGTTGAGACCAGCTATTCCGGCGCCGTCGCCACCGTCACCCTGAACCGGCCAGAGCGGATGAACGCGCTGACCAAGGAGATGCGCGAGGAACTGATCGAGGCATTCCAGTCATTGCGTTTCAACGATGATGTCCGTGCGGTGATCCTGACCGCCAACGGCAATGATTTCTGCGCCGGTGCCGATATCGACCGCATGGCCGAGGACGACCTGCGCGCCCGGCGCGACCGGCTCCAGGGCTTGAGCCAAACCTATATGCGCATCCTGCATGCGATCGAAAAGCCGGTGATCGCCGCGGTGCGCGGCCATGCGGTGGGCATCGGCATGTCCCTGGTGCTGGGCTGCGACATCGTGCTGGCCAGCGACACCGCACGCTTCGGCCAGACCTTCCGCCGCATCGGTTACGCGCCCGATGGCGGCGGCATCTGGTTCCTCGCCCGCCGCCTGCCGATGAACATCGCCAAGGAGCTGGTCTATACCGGCCGGGTGTTCGATGCCGCGGAGGGCCACAAGCTCGGCATCGTCAACCACGTCATCCCCGATGCCGAACTGATGGATCGCGCCAACGCCATGGCCGCCGACATGGCCGAAGGTCCGACTTTCGCGCTCGGCCTGTCCAAGAAGCTGTTCCACGTCGCCGCCGGACCCAGCCTGGAGGATTACCTGGAATACGAAGCCTTCGTTCAGCCGACGCTGGGAGCGACGCACGACCACAAGGAAGGCGTCGCGGCATTCCGCGAAAAGCGTAAGCCAAAGTTCAAGGGCCGGTAGTCACACCATCCCCAGGGGCGCCCCGTCGCCGGCGCGGCACAGGGCCAGCCGGCCTTTCGCGTCCGGCAGCCGGATGCGAAAGGCACAGCGCCCGCCTGCGAGTTCCGCCCGGTCGAGATCGGTGCGATAGCGGTTGGCCAAGCCCCGCGCCACCACGGCCCGGCCGTCGCGCAGCTCCAGTTCAACCGGCGTACCCGGCAGGTCCTGGTCGAAGGCCCAGCCCTCAAGCATTGCATCCACGCGGCGCTCGATGTTGAATCGTAGCGCGCTTGGGCGCGCGGCCGCCGGCGTACATCCGGCACGACGCGCCAGCGCGAGGCGGATCGCCTCGACCCGAAAGCCATCCTCCAGCCGTCCAATCGCCAGTGCTGCGGGCGACGGCATTGGATCGATATCGAGTGCGGCGTAGCTCGCGGCATTGTGGAACATCGCCCGGCTGTCCTGGTCCAGGAAGGTCTCGGCCGGCGCCCCCTCGGCCAGGATCAGCGCCTGGTCATCCAGTTCGATGTGGCAATACTGCATGCCTCCGCCAGGCTCGGCGCGCAGGATGCTCGCACCGTTCACCAGTGCGGCGGCCGGGATCAGCAACCCGCCGGCCAGCATCGCGTGCTGCGGCGATACATACAGGTCGCGCGCTGGCACGCCCGGCGCCAGGGCATCGCGGCGCAGCAGCACCGGACGCAATTCCGGTGCCGCGGCGATTTCGGCGCCGGATACTTCGCGCCGGCCGATCCAGCGAATGCGCCGCGACTGGCCGCCGCGCGTCAGCACGCGGTCGCCGATGCCAAGGCGTTCGACCGCGACCTCGCCGCCCGGTGTGGCGATCGCGGTGCCGTGACGAAAGCAGGAGATGGCGCCGCCGGGTGCGGTCAACAGCGCAATCGCGGTGCCGCCGCCGGCATCGGCACTGAGCACGATGCTGCGGGTGGCGAGATCAAAGGCGGGGTCGATGCGCAGCACCAGGCTGTGCGTCCCGTCGGTGACACGCAGCCGGTTGCCGGCCTCGACCGAAGCATGGGCGGTGGCCGCCGAGATGGCGCGCAGCGTGATGGTGCTGCCATTGCCGAGGCCCTGGAGCGTGGCGCTTGGAGCCGCGGGACCGTCGATGACCAGGAGCGCCTGGGCGTCGCTGGCGAAGCGGATCGCGCCGGTGCCGGCGGAGTTGGCCCCGCCGAGGCGCAGTGCCGCGCCGTCCTGTAGCGTGATCCCGCCGGCGAAGCGGTTGGCCGCGGTCAGCGCGACGGTGCCGCCAGCGGCGATGATCAGGCCGCCACGCTGGGTGCCGCCGCCGCCGCCGGCGCTGGCAACGGCGATGACGTCGGCCACGGTCAGCGTGAAGCCGGGCAGGGCGGACAGGGTGATGAGCTGGTGGCCTTGCAGGAAGATGCCGCTGCCGATGCCCTGGCCGGCGCTGCCAGGTTGACCGGTGACCGGACCCTCGCCGCCGGCGCCGCCGGCCGCACTGCCGCCGGTGATGCTGCCGCCGATGATGGCCAGGCTGCCGCCTTGTTGCACAAAGATCGCACCACCGGCGCCGAGCCCGCCGCCGCCGGCCGCACCATCGGCGTCGATCCCGCCGGCCCCGGCGCTAAAGCCCGCCGACAAGCCGCTGCCGCGTGCCGCACCGCCGCCGCCGCCACCGAAACCGCCGCGGCCATGTCCGCCAAAACTGCCGCCGCCGCCGCCGCCAAAGCCGCCGACGGTGCCGCCGTAGCTGCCGAGCGAGCCGCCGCCGCCGCCGCCGAAACCGCCAGTGCCCCAGCCACGGCCGGGATTGGCGCTGCCGCCGTCATGCCCGCCGACGCCGCCGCCGCCGGCCATGCTGAGGAAATTCGCCAGCCGTCCGGCGCTGCCGCCGCCGCCCTCGATGCCCGCCGGGTCGTAG
>JANXSA010000155.1 GCA_025352915.1 Rhodospirillales bacterium
CCCTGGGGCGACGTCAACGGGGCCAATTATAGTTCGCCCGAACAGACCACAGGAAACGCCGTGAGCATCTTGGACACCTGCGACGATATCTATCAGTTGCGCGACGCCGCCCGCCGGCTGTTGCCGCGCGGCATCTTCGAATACGTCGACCGCGGCAGCGAGGATGACAAGCTGCTCGACGAGAACCGGGCGGCATTGGACCGGCTGCGCGTGGTGCCGCGCTTCCCGGAATATGTCAGCCGGCGCGATATCTCGCTGGAATTGTTCGGCAAGCCGATCACCATGCCGTACATCATCGCGCCGACGGGCACTGCCGGCCTGGTGGCCTATGAGGGCGAGCTGGCGCTGGCCAAGGCGGCGGCCAAGGCTGGCATTCCCTATACCCTGGCCACCGGCGCCCAGACTTCGGTCGAAAAGATCGCCCGCGAGGTGCCGAACGGCCGCAACTTCATGCAGCTGTACCTGTGGAAGGACCGCGAACTTTCGATGCAACTGGTCGACCGCGCCCAGAATAACGGTTTTGAGGCGCTGTTCCTCACCATGGACACGCCGGTCTCGCCAAACCGCGCCTACAATAAAGCCAACGGTTTTTCATTCCCTTACAAGCCGACCTTGAAGTCGTTGATCGACATCGCCTTCGCCCCGCACTGGCTGTTCGGTACCGTCGGCCGGTACGCGATGAAGAATGGCGGCCTGCCGCGCTTCGAGAACTATCCCGAGGAGTTCCGCACCCCGATCACCCAAAGCCCGCTCGGCGACCGGGTGAAACACACCGAGGACCTGTCCTGGGACGACGTGAACCGCCTGCGCGACCGCTGGAAAGGCCCGCTGATCGTCAAGGGCATCATGCACCCCGAGGATGCCCGCATCGCCGTCGAGCGCGGTGCCGACGGCGTCGTGGTCTCCAATCATGGCGGCCGCAATCTCGACTGCTCGGTGGCCTCGATCGACGTGCTGCCGAGCATCGTCGCCGAGGTTGGCCACAAGACCACGGTGCTGTTCGATAGCGGCATCCGCCGGGGCACGGACATCGTCAAGGCGCTGTCGCTCGGCGCCAAGGCGGTGCTGTGCGGCCGCAACACGCTCTGGGGTGTGGCGGTGGCCGGCGAGGCCGGCGCCACCAAGGCGCTGACCATCATGCGCAACGAGACGCTGACCGCCATGGCCAATATCGGCGTCAACACGCTGGCTGACCTGGGGCCGCATCTGTTCGAGATCCCGGGGGCCAACAGCTCGCGCTTTGCCGGCACGCGGCTTTAGGCAACAACGAAAATGGCCGGGGAGTGATCCCCGGCCATCGCCATCGGCTCGGCGGTCAATGCGCCGGCGCTATTTCGCCGTCAGCACCATCACCATCTGGCGGTTTTCCATCTTCGGCATCTGCTCCACCTTGGTGGCGAAGTCCATGTCGCCGCGGATGCGCTCCAGAACCTTCACGCCGATATCCTGGTGGGCCATTTCACGGCCACGGAAGCGCAGGGTCACCTTGACCTTGTCGCCCTCCTCGATGAACGACTTCATGGCGCGCAGCTTCACCTGATAGTCGTTCTCATCGATGTTCGGACGGACCTTGATCTCCTTGATCTCGATCACTTTCTGCCGCTTCTTCGCCTCGTTCTTCTTCTTCTGCTGTTCGTATTTGAACTTGCCAAAGTCGAGGATCTTGCACACCGGCGGATCGGCGTTCGGGCTGATCTCAAGCAGGTCGAGGCCGACGGAATAGGCGCGCTGGATCGCATCGCGTGCAGTCATCACGCCCAGCATCTCGCCGTCCTGGTCGATCAGGCGCACTTGCGGTACGCGGATATCCTCGTTCACGCGGGGCCCGTCGCGGTTGGGCGCTGCGGGCATGGGTCCTCGGGCTATGGTTCTCTCCTGTGGCAGTTGACGTTGCGGCGGCCCTTGCCGGGCGCACCATAGAGTAGTTTGCGACTTCGGCCACGCTGTTTCAAGGCGCGTCAGGTCCGCTCCGGGAACAGCAGACATAGCACGAATGCGCGGCGCTCCGATTCGGAAGCGGCTGCGAGCTCGGTGATCGCCCGTTCGGCGGCATCGACCTGCGTAGCTGCGGCGAGCGGATTGGTCGTCCAGTGCGGTTCGTAGTCGGCCTTGTGCCGCTCGTCCTGGAGGCTTGCGAAGCTGTTGGCGCAGGCTGTGATTGGCACCGTGTGACCGCTCTTCGGTCGCGCAGCTTTGAGGCATTCGCTTTTGCAGCGCTTGTGATCGGGTGACCGATATACTCGCGCCCAATGGGGACTGCCCGGACCAGCCAACCAGTCAGCAGCTTCTGCCGAGATCGCGTGGAATAGGGCGTAGTAGGCGTTGCTGGTTGCCCGGCGAAGCTCGACGAGGCCAATCGCATCGCCGGCTGGTCTTGCGGATGCTGAATTGACCCAATCGCGGGCAACGGCAAGAAGTGCTGTGTGCATTCTGGCGTCACGAACGGCGGTCGCGTGGGGCATCACCAAGCCAATACGCGCTGCCGGTGGCTACAATGCGCTGATTGTGCGGAAAATGATTGTGGACATAAATAATGCCACGCTCCCCATGCTCATAGGCAATATCTCGCAGTATACCATCCAGCCCAATGATGTTCTTCGGATCGACTGGCTTGTCTGGCATCGAGTAAACGACTTCGACATAGATGCACTCGTCGCCGTCGTGGTCCCGATCGCGCCGGATTGATCCGACAGCCCCTCCATATTGCCCAACACGCGCCATTACGGCGGCATGCAAGGCGCCATTGAGTTCTGCCGGAATGCCATCCAGGGTGCGCATGCCGCGATCCTATCAGATCGCGGCATGCCAAGCCATCACGTTGTGCCGCGCCGCCGATCAGGCGCCGTCGCCTCGGCTTTCAGCCTTGCCACCGCCTCGTCCAGCGGCAAAACCTCCTGCGCGTCACCGCCCAGACGGCGCAGTGCCACGGTCCGCTGCTCGGCCTCCTTGCGGCCAACCACGGCAATGACCGGCACATGCTGCACGCTATGCTCGCGCACCTTGGCGTTGATCTTCTGGTTCGACAGGTCGAGCACCACCGCCAGCCCCGCCTTATTCAAGGCCGCCGCGACCTCCTCGGCATAGCTATCGGCATCGGACACGATGGTCGCCACCGCCACCTGCACCGGCGCCATCCAGAGCGGGAAGCGCCCGGCGTAGTTCTCGATCACCACACCGAGGAAACGCTCGAAGCTGCCCAGGATGGCGCGGTGCAGCATCACCGGACGCCGCCGTGTGCCGTCGGCGGCGGCGTATTCGGCATCCAGCCGCTCCGGTAGCACGAAATCCACCTGCAAGGTGCCGCACTGCCAATCGCGCCCGATCGCATCGCGCAGCACGAATTCCAGTTTTGGCCCGTAGAACGCGCCCTCGCCGGGGTTGACGACATATTCGACGCCGGCTTCCGCGCACGCGCGCTCCAGTGCACCCTCGGCACGATCCCAAACCTCGTCCGATCCCGCCCGCACATCCGGCCGGGTGGAGAACTTCACCCGGAACTCCGGAAAGCCGAAATCGGTGTAGATCGACGATAGCAGGGCGAAAAACCGCACCGTCTCGCTGCCAATTTGATCCTCGGTGCAGAAGATGTGCCCGTCATCCTGCTGGAACGCCCGCACCCGCATGATCCCGTGCAGCGCGCCCGACGGCTCGTAGCGGTGATCCTGCCCGAACTCGGCCAGGCGCAGCGGCAGGTCGCGATAGCTCCGCGTGCCCTGGCGAAACACCATCACCGCGCCGGGACAATTCATCGGCTTCAGCGCCAGCGTTTTTTCGTCCTCGTCCACCCGCACCAGGAACATGTGGGCGCGGTAATTGTCCCAGTGCCCGGACTTCTCCCACAGCACGCGGTCCACCAGTTGCGGCGTCTTGATCTCCAGATAGCCGGTGGAATCCAGCCGCCGGCGCATGTAGTCCTCGGCGGTGCGATAGAGCTTCCAGCCCTTCGGGTGCCAGAACACGCTGCCCGTCGCCTCCTCCTGGAGGTGGAACAGGCCCATATCCTTCCCGATCCGCCGGTGGTCGCGCTTCTCCGCCTCCTCCAGCATGTGGAGATGGGCATCCAACTCCTTCTGGTCGCGCCAGGCGGTGCCGTAGATCCGGCTCAGCATCGCGTTGCGATGATCGCCTCGCCAATAGGCGCCGGCGACCTTCATCAGCTTGAACGCGGTGCCGATGTCGCCGGTGGAGCGCATATGCGGCCCGCGGCACAAATCGATCCAGTCGCCCTGCTTGTACAGGGTGATGGTCTCGGTAGTCGGTAGGTCCTGGATCAACTGGGCCTTATATTTCTCGCCCTTGGCCTGGAAGAACGCGATGGCGTCCTCGCGGTCGATCTCCTGGCGCTCGAAGGGCGCCGCGCGCGCGATGATCTCCCGCATCTTGGCTTCAATTGCGGAAAAGTCTTCGGGGGTGAACGGCTCGTTGCGGGCGAAATCGTAGTAGAAGCCGTTCTCGATCGACGGGCCGATGGTGACCTGGGTGCCGGGGTAGAGCGCTTGCACG
>JANXSA010000204.1 GCA_025352915.1 Rhodospirillales bacterium
AGTGTCCGTCCGGAAAGTCTCCCGGGTCGGTCCGGCGGGCCTTTTTGGCGCCGGGAGCGTCAGAAACTTGCCCCGATGTCCCTGCATCGGGGCGGCGTTTCCTCCTTCCCGGCACCAAAAAGGCCTCACCGGCCCTCAACCGGGAGACTTTCCGAACGGACACTAAGGGCCTCCCGGCATGAACGAAATGTCCCGCCGCGCCCTGCCCCCGCCCGACCTCGCCGACGAGGCGCCGCAGCGTCGCGGCCGGCAGTCGGGTCCGTTCGGGGTGCTCGACATCGGCACCACCAAGATCGTCTGTGTCATCGGCCGGGCGGAGTCGGACGGCACGCTGCGGGTGCTCGGCTTCGGCTGGCAGAAGGGCCGCGGCGTGCGTGGTGGCGGCATCGTTGATATCGAGGAGGCCGAGCGCGCCATTCGCGCTGCCGTCGGCCAGGCCGAGGAGGAGGCGGGCATCCGCCTGCCGAAGGTCACGGTCAACCTGTCCTGCGGCCAACCGGAAAGCCGGCTGTTCAATGTGCAATGGCCGGTTGGCGGCCGGTCGGTGAACGACGCCGATATCCGCCGGGTGCTGCAGGAGGGCCGCAGCCGCGCCGCCAGCCCCGGCCGCAGCATCATCCATATCCTGCCGATGGCGTTCTCCGCCGATGACGCCCAGGGCGTGGGCGATCCGCGCGGCCTGCACTGCGAGCAGTTGATCGGCCGGCTGCACGTCGTCGATGCCGGCACCACGGCCCTGCGCACCCTGGATGCAGGGTTGGCGCGTTGTGACCTTGAGATGGGCGACCTGGTCTCGGCACCGATGGCGGCGGGGATCGCGACCCTGGTCGAGGACGAGAAGCAGCTTGGCGCCACCGTGCTGGACATGGGCGGCGGCACCACCGGCATGGCGGTCTTTGCCGAGAGCCACCTGCTGCATACCGAACAGCTGCCGCTCGGCGGTCTGCATGTCACGCGCGACATCGCCAGCGTGCTGTCCACCACGATCACCGCCGCCGAGCGGCTCAAGACGCTGTGGGGCAGCGCCCTGGTCAGCCCGGATGACGAGCGCGAGATGCTGCCGGTGCCGCTGGTCGGCGAGGACGAGCACCAGATCGCCAAGGTGCCGCGCAGCATGATCGTCAACATCATCAGGCCCCGCCTGGAGGAAACGTTCGAGCTGGTCCGCCAGCGACTCGACGCCTCGGGGCTTGGCCGGGTCGCCGGTCACCGGGTGGTGCTGACCGGCGGCGCGAGTCAGTTGGCCGGAGTCCGTGAAATGGCGGCCGAGATGCTCGGCCGGCAAGTCCGGCTCGGCCGTCCGGCACAGTTGCGCGGCCTGCCCGACTCGGCGCAGGGCCCAGCGTTTGCCACCGTTGTCGGGCTGTTGGCGTGGAGCGCCGGCGAAGGCCGCCGGCTGCCCGATCTCGACCTGGATATCGAACCGTCGCGCGGATTGTTCAGCCGGATCGTCGCATTTCTGCGCGAGCGGGTGTGACGTACATGCCACGGCACAGAAACGACCGGCCTGGATTGCGAAACTTCGCGGCCCAGGCACTTGCGAATCGATGGCGCGCGGTAGAAGTGAATCTCTTGGGGAGCCAATCCTGATGACGTTGAACCTGACCATTCCGCAGATGATGCACACCGACTTCACGCCGCGCATCACCGTGATCGGCGTCGGCGGCGGCGGCACCAATGCGGTCGACAACATGATCGCCATGAATCTCCAGGGCGTGGAGTTCGTGGTCGCCAACACCGACGCGCAGCAGTTGATGCACTCGCGCGCTGACCGCCGCGTGCAACTCGGGCCGCACATCACCCAAGGACTCGGCGCCGGCGCCAAGCCGGAAGTCGGCCGGGCGGCGGCGGAAGAGGCGGCCGAGGAGCTATATCGCCACCTCGATGGCGCGCACATGGTGTTCATCACCGCCGGCATGGGCGGCGGCACCGGCACCGGGGCCGCCCCGGTGATCGCCCGCATGGCGCGCGAGCGCAACATCCTCACCGTCGGCGTGGTCACCAAGCCGTTCACCTTCGAAGGCAGCCGCCGGGCACGCGCCGCCGAGGCGGGCATTGCCGAGTTGCAGGAATACGTCGACACGTTGATCGTCATCCCCAACCAGAACCTTTTCCGCCTCGCCAATGAGCGCACCGGCTGGAAGGAAGCGTTCAAGATGGCCGACCAGGTACTCTACATGGGCGTCAAGGGCGTGACCGACCTGATGGTCGCGCCGGGCCTGGTGAATTTGGACTTCGCCGATATCCGCACCGTGATGGCCGAGATGGGCAAGGCGATGATGGGCACCGGCGAGGCCGAGGGCGAGAACCGCTCGGTCCGCGCCGCCGAACTGGCGATCAGCAACCCGTTGCTGGAAGACACCTGCATGCGCGGGGCCAAGGGGCTGTTGATTAACATCACCGGCGGCGAGGACATGACCCTGTTCGAGGTCGATGCCGCCGCCAACCGCATCCGCGAGGAAGTGGACGAGGAAGCCAACATCATCTTCGGCTCGGCAATCGACGAGACGCTGGCCGGCAAGGTGCGCGTGTCCGTGGTCGCCACCGGCATCGAATCCGCGGTCAGGACCGCCGAACGTCCGCGCCTGGTGGCGGTCGCCAATGGCGGCCTATTCGATGCCAACAGCGATGCCGTCGCCACCGCATCGTCGGGCGGCGATGCCCAGGCAACTCCGCCATCAAGCACCCAGGTCGGCACACCCGTCGGCCTCGGCGGCAACCAGCCGATTCCGTTGCGCCCGGCGGCACCCACCACCGGCCTGCCGCCGGGCATTGGCAGCCGCCCGGCCATGCGCGCGGCACAAGCCCAGCCGTCGCAGGGCCTGCAAACGCCATTGCTGCAGACACAGGTGCTCGCACCTCGGGTCGGCGTGGCCCAGGCACCATTCACCGAGCCTGCTCCACTAGCACCACGCGGCTCCGAGGCACTGCTGTCCGATCCGGCATCACATCGCCGCACCGAGCCGATGCGCGCCACCGTGGCGCGTCCGGCCGCACCCACCGCCGAACCTGCCCGCCCTGCTCCCGCCACCGGCCCCAACCTGTTCAACCGGGTGACCGGCCTTTTCCGCGGCAACCGCGGCGCCGGCCCGGCGCCAGAGCCGCGTACGGCCACGGCGCAGCCGAACCAGTATGCCGAACCCACCGGCGAAATGCATGCCGAGGCGCCGCGTACCCAGACGCCGGGCGAGAAGATCGACCTGGAAATCCCGACCTTCCTGCGCCGCCAGCATTCCGGCACGCAGCATTAGGCCCCCTGCCCCCGGCGCCGTGCCACCAGCATGGCGCCGGAATGCTGCACCGCAGCCATGGCAATGCAAAATTTGCCGCTATTTCAGCACGTTATTCTGTAATATTGAGAAATAAAGCTTGACTCGCGCCGGCGCGCGGCACTGCCCTAGTTTGCGCCTGCCGTGCATTGCATGACGGCGCAGGACAGAAAGTCAGGCTCATGGACGGCTTCCCGCACAGTGTGACGATGTTTGCCCCCGCCAACGCGGGCGATGACGGCCTGATGGTGGGCGGGCGGATCATGCAGCAGACGCTCAAGGCGCCGATCGACTGCGTCGGCATCGGCCTGCACAGCGGTGCCCGGGTGGCGATGACCCTGCGCCCGGCGGGCGTTGGCCACGGCATCGTCTTTCGCCGCCGTGACCTCGGCGTCGATATCCCCGCCCGCTTCGACCTGGTGGCCGACACCAGGCTGTGCACCGTGCTCGCCCATCCCGCGATCACCGAGGCCCGCATCGGCACGGTGGAACATGTCATGGCGGCCCTGGCCGCCACCGGCGTGACCAATGCCGTGGTCGAAGTGGATGGACCGGAACTGCCGATCCTGGACGGTTCCGCCGCGAATTTCGTCTTCCTGATCGATTGCGCCGGGATCATCGTCCAGGACCAGCCGCGCTCCGCCATCGTGGTCACCCGCCCGGTTCGGGTGGACGGTGCTCATGGCGCCTATATCGAATTGCTGCCGCCAAGCGCCGGCGGCAACGGGCTCGACGCCCGCATCGCCATCGATTTCGATGTCCCGGCGATCGGCGCCCAGTCGCTGGCGCTCCGACTCGACGGCGCCTCCATCCGCCGCGAACTGGCCGCCGCCCGCACCTTCACCCTGCTGAGCGAGGTCGAGGCAATGCAGGCCGCCGGCCTCG
>JANXSA010000274.1 GCA_025352915.1 Rhodospirillales bacterium
CCCGAAGGCGACCTGGGCAAGAACGCGATCCAAAACTTGATGGCCGCGGTAGGCGCAGAAGGGCCTAGCCGACCTGGTGGACGAGGTGCTGGTCCCGTCCGAGGAGGTGGTCGAGGTACGCCGCGGCCAGAAGATCAACTCGGAGCGCAAGTTCTTCCCCGGCTACGTGCTGGTGAAGATGGAGCTGACGGACGATGCCTGGCATCTGGTGAAGGACACCCCCAAGGTAACCGGCTTCCTGGGCACCAAGCTGCGGCCGTCGCCGATCACCAATGCCGAAGCCGAGCGGATCATGAAACAGACCAGCGAAGGCGTGGAACGGCCGCGCCCGGCGATCCTGTTCGAAATCGGCGAACAGGTGCGGGTGGCCGACGGGCCGTTCACCAGCTTCAACGGTACGGTCGAGGAAGTGGACGAGGAACGCGGGCGGGTGAAGGTCAGCGTTTCGATCTTCGGACGCTCGACGCCGGTGGAACTGGAATATAGCCAGGTCGAGAAGGCCTGAGGTTTAAGGCCAGGGCTCTGCCCTGGACCCGCCAAGGGGCCAAGCCCCCTGGACCCTTATCCCTTAAGGTCCAGGGGCTTGGCCCGTCACGCGTGAGCGTGCTTGGGCACGACGCGGGTCTGGGCGGCGCCCAGCCTTGCTTTCTTATTGTTACGATATCGGAATATTTATAGCATGGCGAGGCGCCCCCGAAAAGCGGGGTTCTGGAAGCGTTTCAGCCTTGGACATGATGGGGGGTCTCGCGCAGGGCGGGGGCGGACGGGTGGCGGGGGTGTGGTGAACGGCGCCGAGGCGGCGGACGGATTGGGCGCGCAGGGGCGCTTGGCGGCTTGGGGTTTGGGCAGGGGGGCGCGGCTGCGCTGGCTGGCGCGGTGGCGGCGCGGCTTGGCCAGGTGCTGACGCGGGGCGGTTGCGGCGCGCGGGGCGCGGATCAGCGGCGCGGGGAGTTGGCCGGACTGCCAGAGCAGGAGAATTTGCTCCAGGCGGTCGAAGATGCGCGCGAAGATGGCGGCGATCAGGGCGTGCAGAGCGGCGGACAGCATTCTCCGATCAGCCCCCGAGGGGGCCGTGCCGGCTTTGCGCAGGCTGGCGATCTGGGCGCCGAGAGGGGTGGGCTGGACTGACATTCATCGGCATATTATCTAACTGATTATCGGAGAACAAGGAAAAAATCTTCGGCTGTTGAGATTTTTTTATTCGCGGAGCGCAGGAAGGAAGGCTGGATCCTTCGCTTCGCTCTGGATGACGGATGGCCAGGGTGGTGGGGAGTCGGATGGCGCTTCGCTTATCCGACCTACGGGTTTATGTTGTTGGTATGATGTGGGTTTTCGGGGTTGTGGGGTAGGCTGGGGCGATGGACAGGATGTGGTTTGGGCTGGGCGCTTTGGCGGGGTTGGCGGCGTTGGTGCTGGCCGGCGTGTCGTCGCATATGAAGTTGGATTTGGCGGCGGCGGCGGCGGTGCGGGATGCCGCACAGGTGCAGGGCTGGCACGCGGTGGTGCTGTTGGTGTGCGGGGTCAGGGGCGGGCGCTGGTGCAATTTTGCCGGGACGTTCTTTGTGCTGGGGCTGCTGGGGTTTTGCGGGGGGATTTACGGCAAGCATCTGGGCGGGCTGGCGGTGGGGGGCGGGGTGCCGTTTGGCGGGGTGATGCTGATGGTCGGGTGGGCGATGCTGGTGGTCGCGGCGTTCCGTTGGCGCGGCCGGTGAGGCCGCACTTGGGCAAGCGCGGATGATCCGGTCGGCGTATCTCGCGGCGGAGGGGTTGGAGGAGACGCTGGGGGAGGAGTTGCGCCTGGCGGGGGTGAGCGTGTCGGGCTGGCATGGGCGGTTGGCGTTGAGTCCGGATGCGGCGGTGGCGGCGGTTTGGGCGCTGGATGTTTGGACCGATGCCAGGGAAATCGAGGTCGGTTCGGTGAAGGCGGCGGCGGATGCGTTGCGGGGGATGCAGCGCAACTGGTCGGCCTATGGGGTGGAGTATCATCGGCGGATGGCGCTGATTGGCGAGCGGTTGCCGCCGGTGAAGGCGCGGGCGCTGGTGTTTCCGGAGCCGGCGCCGGCGGGGCATCTGGGGGCGTGGACGCTGTTAGCGCCGGATCGGATGCTGGCGAGCCCGACCAAGAGCAGCCCGTTTGTGAATGGCGAGTGCCGGTTCGAGGAGGACCGGGTGGGGCCGCCGAGCCGGGCGTATTTGAAGCTTTGGGAGGCGTGTACGCGGATTGGGGAGTGGCCGCTTCCGGGGCAGCGTTGTTTTGATTTGGGGGCGTCGCCGGGGGGGTGGACCTGGGCGATTGCGAAGCTTGGGGCCGGGGTGGTGGCGATTGACCGGTCGCCGCTGGAGCCGCGAGTGGCGGCGATGGCGAGGGTGGAGTGGCGGCAGGGGAGCGCGTTTGGGGTGGCGGTGGAGAAGGTGGACTGGCTGTTCAGCGATGTGATCGCCTATCCCGCGCCGTTGCTGGAGATGGTGCAGCGATGGTCGGCGCCCAATGGGAAAGCAGGGGGGGGGGCGGCGCGGATTGTTTGCACGGTGAAGTTCCAGGGGGCGACGGACCATGCGGCGGCGGCGGGGTTTTTGGCGATTCCTGGCGGGC
>JANXSA010000340.1 GCA_025352915.1 Rhodospirillales bacterium
GCGGCAGCACCAGATGGACCCTTGCGGCCTTCACCCCGCTGATGGTGCGAATGCTGCGCGCGATCTCGCCCTCCATCGCGCGGGTCTCGCTCATCTTCTGCTGGAACTGGCTGGCAGTAATCCCATCCCCGCGATCCAGCAGCTCGTACCCGATCGACCCGCCCGACGGCAGCCCCTCGCGCGCCAGCGTCACCCGCAGCCGCGCCACCTGGTCCGCCGGCACCAAAATCTGCGTCCCGCCGGCACCCAGCTGATGCGCGATCTTCTGCCGGTCGAGCACCTCGATAATCTGCCCGGCCTCGCGCGCATCCAACTCGGAATACAACAGCGCCATGCGGTCCGTCCCGCCGCGCATCGCCAACATCCCCAACAGCCCCAGCAGCCCCACCGCCACCACGCCCATGGCAACCAGCCGCGCCGCTCCCAGGGCCTTCAGGCCGTCAAACAGCGCATTCATCGGGATAGCGGGGAAACTGCGAGCCGCATGGGCGAGAAAACTCCTGCACCACCAGCATCCTGCCGGCACCGCAAGATGGTCCCCCAGCCTTTAGCGCCGAGTTAACAGCCCGGCAGAAAATGCCGGGGGGCAGGACAATCGAGGGAGCAAGCAAGCCTCCGGCGGCAAAGGGCCATTGGCCCTTTGATCCCATTCAATAGGGTGATTGCCCGCGGTGCTCTTATGGGTGGGATCAAAGGGCCGCCGGCCCTTTGCTGCCGGAGGCATGCTGGCCTGCCTGAGCCTTCACCCGAATCTCAGACGGTAAACTGCTCCGCGATGATGCGTTCCGACAGCCCCTGGTCGGGATCGAACAGCACCTGCGCCGCCAGCGCCCGGTCCTCGCGCACATGCACGCTCAGCACATCGCGCACCTCGGTGAAATCCGCCACCGCCGCCACCGGCCGCTTGTCGCTCTCCAGCACCTCGAACAGCACCTCCGCCGTGCTCGGCAACAGCGCCCCGCGCCAGCGCCGCGGCCGAAACGCGCTGATCGGCGTCAGCGGCAACAGATTGGCCAACAGCGGCACGATCGGCCCATGCGCCGACAAATTATACGCCGTCGACCCCGCCGGCGTCGAAACCAGCACCCCGTCACAGGCCAGCTCCGCCAGCCGCACCCGCCCATCTACGGTAATACGGATCTTCGCCGTCTGGCGCAGCTCGCGCAGCAACGCCACCTCGTTCAACGCCAGCGCCTCGATCGTCTCGCCCCGCGCCGTCGTCGCCCGCATCCGCAGCGGATGCAGCTCGGCCAATTGCGCCCGCGCCAGCCGCCCCGGCAAATCATCCTCGTCGAACCGGTTCATCAGGAACCCGACCGACCCGCAATTCATCCCATAGACCGGCGTCCGCCCGCCCAGGAACCGGTGCAGCGTCTCCAGCATGAAGCCGTCACCGCCCAGGCTCACCGCCACATCCGCCGCCTCGGGCGCGCAATCGCCATATCGCGCCACCAGCCGCGCGCGGCTGTCCTGCGCCAACGGCGTGTCGGAGGCGAGAAACGCGATGTGGCCAAGCCGCGCCATCCGCGAGGCCAACACCTCCGCGCCAATTGCCGAGCCCACAAGCGGGGTGCCCAAGACCGGAGTAAACGTCAAGCGGCAGCCTCCTGCTGGCCGGCATCGAGAATGCCCGGGCGGCCGGAGCCTACCGGACCCGCCAAGGCGCGGCTACCCGGGATCGCCATCCGGCGCACGGCGGCCAAACCGGCCCGGCAGCCGCAGCGGGCGCGGCGGCTCCGCGGCATCCGGCGGAAACTCGTACTCCTGCGGCAACACCCCCACTGGCGGCGGCGGCGGCAACTCGGGCTCGCGCGTCATGGCCTCGCGTGGCGGCGGCACAAACCGCGGCTCGGCCCGCGGCCGCGGCACAACCCGCGGCTGCTCGGCCCGCTGCAACTCCGTCTGCGCCTTCTCGCGCATGTAAGCCAGCATCTTGTCGGCCACCGGATCACCAAAGCCGCCGCGCGGTCCCGCTTCCCGTAGCCCGGCCGGCGCCTCCCGAGGCGGCATCGCGCGCGGCGCCGGCGGGATCGGCGGCTGATCCAGCCCGCCCAGGTCGCCATACATATCCAGCCCCCCGCGATCCGGCAGCCGCAGCGTCAACCCGCGCACCTCCTCGTGCAGCGCATCGATCCGCATCTCCATTTCCAACAGCCGCCCGCGCAGCCCAAACGTGCTGAACGGCATCATCAGGAACAGCGCCAGGTACAGCGCCACCGGCACAAGCAGCGCCACCACCCCCCACCAGGGCAGCCACTCCGGCAGCGAAAGGCTGGTCAGGTCCATGCCCCATCATGCCAGCCCTGGATTTTGCCGCAATCCCGTGCGATCAGGCGCGCGTTACGAGGACATACCCTATGAAACTCCTGATCCCCGGCCCCGTCACCACCCGCCCCGAAGTCCGCGCCGCCATGGCCGAGGACTACGCCCCGTGGGACAATGATTTCCGCCCGGTCCTCGCCGACATCCAGGCCCGCCTGCTGCCAATCGCCGGCGGCCGCCCGGAAACCCACACCGCCCTGGCGCTCCAAGGCTGCGGCCATTTCGTCACCGAAGCCGCCCTGCGCAGCTTCATGGCCCCGATCACTGACGCCAAACCCGGCCGCATCCTGATCCCCGCCATCGGCGCCTACGCCGACCGCATGGCCCGCCTCGCCCGCGAAGCCGGCCGCGATGTCGTCACCCTCGCCCTCCCCGACCAGATCCCGGTGGACCCCCAAACAGTCGCCGACGCCCTGGCCGCCGACCCCACCATCACCCATGTTGGCGCCGTCTACTCCGAAACCGGCACCGGCGTGATCCACGACGTCGCCGCCATCGGCGAAGTGGTCCGCGCCGCCGGCCGCCGCATGATCGTCGACGCCGTCTCGGCCTTCGGCGCCCTGCCGCTCGACCTCTCCGCCCAGCCCGAGATCGACGCCGTCGTCTTCACCTCGAACAAGTGCTTCGAAGGCCTGCCCGGCCTCGGCTTCGCCGTCTGCCGCCTCGACGGCCTGGACGCCAACAAAGGCCGCGCCGGCAGCTGGAGCTTCGACCTGCACTCGATCTACGAGATGAACCTGCGCTCCCCCGGCAGCTTCCGCTTCACCCCCCCGGTCCAGGTGCTCGCCGCCTTCCGCAAGGCACTCGACATCTACGAGTCCGAAGGCGGCCAACCCGCCCGCCTCGCCCGCTACCGCGCCAACGTCGCCGCCCTCTACGACGGCGTCCTGGCCCTCGGCCTGCACCCCTACCTCGCCCGCCACATCCAAGGCCCGGTGGTGATGAACGTCCACGCCCCCGCCGACCCCGCCTGGAACCTGCAAACCTTCGTCGACGGCCTCAAGCGCCGCGGCTTCCTGATCTCCAACTTCTACAACACCCTCACCCCCAGCTTCCGCGTCGGCTGCATCGGCGCCATCACCCCGGACGACATGCGCGAATTCGTCGCCGCCATCGACGCGGTGCTCGGCGAAATGCAGGTCCGCAATCGCACGCCGCAGCCAGTGGCAGCATGAAGCAAGACTTCTTTTTGTGAACAAAAAGAAGCAAAAAAACTTCATCCATTCAGGC
>JANXSA010000629.1 GCA_025352915.1 Rhodospirillales bacterium
CACCAGACCATACAATTCCACCAGCTTCATCCCCCAGCCCTCTGCGATCAACGCAAAGAGCCTGACGCCGATGGAAATTTACTCCGGCCAAATCGGATACCACGGCTGCTTCAGTGAGGGAGTTTGTCTCCGGCGCGTACATCGCGGGGCTCGTGCGCGAGATTCAGGCGCGACCCGAGGTGGGGCAGAGGGCGGCATGAACGACACCGCGCACATGCTCACCGTCCGCATCCCGCTGCACGTGCGCAAGCGCGGCGGGCGGAAGACGATGATCGCGCCCGAAATGCTGGCCATGCAGCCCCGACAGGATGTGACCCTGGTCAAGGCGCTGGCCCGGGCGTTCCGTTGGCGCCATCTGCTGGAGGACGGAAGCTACAGCACCATCAAGGAGTTGGCGGCGGCCGAGAAAATCAACGCCTCCTATCTCTGCCGGGTGCTGCGGCTGACACTGCTGGCGCCGGACGTGGTTGAGGCAATCCTGGATGGGCGGCAGCCGGAGGAGTGCACGTTGCCGGGACTGATGGAGGGGGTGGCGGTGGTATGGTCGACACCATCATAGTGCGCCTATGCGCAGGCATCATTGGCCGGCGCAGAAAATGATACGCCTGATCGGCAATGGAGACCGATCGACGCCGGTGAGGTCGAGGCATCATCATCGCGGTGCGAAGCTGCGGCACGACGCGTGCTGTCATGCGTCGCCTTTCATCACAGCTTCGATCACTCTGGTTTCCGACCGGACATGCGGCGCGAACTGGGCCCAGCCGCGCATCGCGGTGAATTCCGGGGTCGCCACGGCCTCTGGTCCGGACAACTCGTAGACCGTGGTATAGATCCGGCGTGGCGTGCGGCTGCCAGCGCCGCGATCGGTCCGCGACACCACCCCGTCGGTGACATACCGCATGCCGCGCAGGACGCCCGGGCAAGCCAGGGCGTCGGGCAGGTGAACGTTGTCGTACCAGGTGTTCCAATCCGCCTCGACAGCGGCATCCACCTCGGCGGTGACGATCAGCAGACAGCGTGGCAATGCGGTCATGGTTTATCGCCCCCTGAACTTCGGTTTGCGCCGTTCGCGGAAGGCCGCCGTGCCTTCGGCAAAATCCTCGGTCAACGCAGTCAACACGTTCTGATCCGGGTCCATGTGGCTGACCCCCTCCGCCCAAGCGAAGGCCACGCGGTTGATTGTGGTCTTGCTCATCCGCACCGGCAGCGGCGGCTGTTCGGCGATGCGCGCGGCGAACGCCATGGCGGCATCCAGAACCTGGCCGTCATCGACCACCTTTTCCACCAGGCCCCAGTCATAGGCTTCGTGAGCGTCAATACGGTCGCTGGTCAGGATCACCGCCTGTTTGGTGCGGGCCGGACCCATCAGCGCCACCATGCGCGGGATCGAGCCCCAGGACATGTTCATCCCCAGTTCCACTTCCGGGATGCGGAAATGCGCCGAGCGGCCGCAAAAGCGAAAATCGAGCGAGACGGCCAGCGCCGCGCCACCGCCGATGGCGAAGCCCTCGATGGCGGCGATCGTCACCTGTTCCATCTGTTCCCAGGCCCGGCACATCTTCGGGCCGTTGCGCTGGCGGTGGATGCGTTCGGCGATCGAAGACGTGGCCGGACGGGTATCCTTGAGATCGGCACCGGCGCTGAACGCCGTGCCGTTGCCGGTCAGGATGACCACCGAGGTATCCAGATCGTCCTCGAAGCTCTCCGTTGCCCGTCGCAATTGACGCATGGCGTCGGTGGAGAGCGGGTTGGCCTTTATGCCACGGTCGAAGCGCACCACGGCGATGCGGCCGTTCGGGCCCAGGCCTTTCGCGACATGGACGAATTCGTCGGTCACAGTACCGGAGGGCATCAAGTCACTCCCGCGCCATACAGCCAACGCCTGTTCCAGAATGGCTGGCCATCGACACTGATATCCACCTCGACGGATGTATGGTGCTGGGTCGTCACGCTGCGCGCCACCAGCATTGTGCCGCCGGATGGACGCTCGATGCGCACCGTGGTGGTCGAATGCATGCGCGCCAAGTCCGGTCGGGCCGCACTGACCGACGCGCCGTAGGCATGGTCGGTCGCGACCTCGGTTTGCGGGTCCAGCCGCACCCGCTCGGTCTTGGTGGCCGAGAGGCGGACGGTGTCGGTCATCAGGTCGCGCGCGAGGTCCCAGGTCTGGGTGCCGCCGCGGTCATTGGCCGAGCCCAGCACCTCCTTCTGCAACTTACCCCAGACTGGACGGATTGCCTCGGCCGGCGGCGGGCAAATCGGCAAAGTGATCCGGCTGGTGCCGTGGAAGAGCTGCAGCGTGGCCGGCACCGGGGTAGGCCAGATCCGCGGGAAATCGGCGCAGGCGACGGCAACGCGCAGCCGCTCGCCGGGCAGCAGGCGATAGGCGGCGGCGCGCAAGGGCACGACGACACGGGCGCGCTCGCCGGGCTTGGCATGCGCCGACAGGTCGGCCCAGCCGGTGGTGATCAGTACCGAGCGGCCATTCGGCGCCACCGCCGACAGCTTCACCACGATGTTTAGCGGCAAGGCACTCGCCGCCACCTCCAGCGTCGCCTCGGGCGTGCCGATCAGCTCCATTGCGGTGGTCAACGGTGCCGTGGTGAAGCACAGCGAGCGCGCGTCATCGCCCGATTGGTCATGCGGCAGAGTGGGGTCGATGGAGGTGGTCCAGGGGTCCCACGCCAGGGATTGCATGCCGATGGTGGGATCGTAGACGTGTGCGCTGGCTCCCTGGCCGGCCACATCGACCAGTGTGGCATCGCTGCCGAGGAACATGTCTCCCGGCGCGAGCCTGGCAGGCGGCCAATGCTGTTCGGCGCGCCAGAAGCCCTCCTGGCCCTGGATATAGAGTGAGACTGGGGCTTCGTTTTCAATGCCGTTCTGGGTGCCCATCAGCCAGCGGTCGAACCAGCGTTCCATGTCTGCCAGCCCGGCCGCCGGGGCCTCCTTGCCGGTATCGGGAAACTCATGCTTCCACGGCCCCATCAGAAGCTTCTTCGGCGCATTGATGGCGGCGAAGTCGCGCGGCGTGCAGTCGGTATACAGGTCGCGCCAGCCGCAGATGTTGAAGCTGGGGCACTCCACCGCGCCCATATCCGCGACGCGCGACTGCCAGAACGCATCAAATCCGGGATGGTGGACGAAGCTTTCCAGCCAAGGCGGATTGCCCGCCAGGTGCTCGGCCCAGATGCGCGCCCAGCGTCCATCGAGGTCCTGCAACTGCGGCGGCATCAAATTGTAGGCCACCATGCGCGGCCCCCAGTCGGCACGCATCCAGAAGCCGCTGCCGGTGCCGCCGAGCGAAACCACGCCGCGGTGCAGGTCCGAGGTGGCGTGGATCGGCACGATCGCCTTGAGGTGCGGCGGGCGGGTAGCGGCGGTGGAGAGTGAGGTGATACCTGGGTAGGAGAAGCCCCACATGCCGACATTGCCGTCGCACCACTCCTGTGCGGCAATCCACTCGACGAGGTCGTGACCGTCCAGCCCCTCTCCGGGCGCGAACAGCCCGGGCGAGATGCCACCGGAATTGCCCAGGCCGCGCAGATCGGCGGTGACGGTCGCATAGCCGCGGGCGGCGAAATGGCGATGCACTGACTCGACGCTAGTCCGCCCGCCGCGGCCGTCCTTATGGTACGGGTTGAAGTTCAGGATCGCCGGGCCTCGGTGCCCGCCGCCCGGGCGTACGATGTCGACAGCTAGACTTACCCCGTCGCGCATTGGCACCAGCACGTTTCGATGGGTCATCAACGCATTGGACATGATGTTCCTCCCACGATTGGCGAAAGGCTAGACCGATTGCCGTGCCGGGCAAAGCCATGTGACGAGTGCTGAGTCAACTCGCCAAGGCCGAGAAGATCAACGCGTTCTACCTCTGCCGGGTGCTCCGGCTGGCGCTGCTGGCTCCGGATGTCGTCGCGGCGATCCTGGATGGGCTACAACCTGACGCCGTGACACTGCCCGGAGCGTTGCTGAAACGGGGTCAGTGTGGCATGGCAGTGCTCGCGCGAACGTCCACCAGCGATGCCGTCGCCGGATCGTAGCTGTAGTTGGTGATCGTCCCGTCCCTGATGCGCTTGATCGCCTCATCGATCACGAACAGCGGTGCCAGAAACCACTCCCGCGGCACAACCGGCTGACCGAACCGATCCTTGATCTCGATATCCAGGCGTCCAGGGCCGAAGATCCGATGGATCAGGTTCTCCAGCCGGCTGCGGTTGATGTTGTAGAGCTCATACGTCGCCACAACCTCGACGCCCGCCAGCAAAAATGTCGGATCGAGCTGCGCGTTGGCAATTCTGCGGGCCACATCTCCCCCGGTCACCCCGATCTTATGCAGAACATCACGGTGCGCCGCGACAACCGGATGGTCGGACTTGCTCCGCAGCACATAGACGATTCTGCTCGCCTCATCGCCATCCTGGGTCTGGTCCGCAAACAGCGGCCCCGCCGAAGGATCGAGTATCCGCCGCCCGGCCGGGTCTTGCTGCAACGCCTTCTGCAGCGATCGCATGAGAAGGTTGCTCTCGGTTCCATTGTCGAAAATCACCCGCAGCCGGGCATCAAGCGTGCCCTGCTCGTTGGCAACCGGCTGATCCATCGCCGCGACATAGGCCTTCTGGCCGCCCAGGATGTAGAATCTCCCAGGTGCAATCTCGGACTTCCGCTCAAACCGCCGGGTCTCGCGCAGCCCAGCGCTGAGTTCCTTCTGCACCTGCTCGAACAGCGTCTTGAAGCCGTCGGAATCCACGCATCTCTGCCGATCGGCAATCTCCTCCGCCGCCCGCTTCTCCGCGGCAGGGCGAACATGCCGCAGGACCCGAACGTCGTCCGGCGCGACATCGTCCAGCCCTAATACCGACCTGCGGAAAAGCCGACTCTTTGAGGATTCCGCCCGGCGTTGATTTCTGATTCGATGTGCCGTGGATCGATTCGCGGAGATCGGATGAGCCGAGCATTGACGATTACACGGACAGAGCACACTGCGGCCGA
>JANXSA010000358.1 GCA_025352915.1 Rhodospirillales bacterium
CCGATTTCGGCCAGGATGTCGCCGAAGCCGGAGTGGGTGGAGGCTTTGCGGCCGGCGACTTTTGGCATGGGTAATTCGGCGGGGATGTGGATGGCGGGGGCGGAGAGGCTCCGGCCTTCGGGGGTGATCGGGGTGGCGAAGGGGACCGCGGCGATGAAGGCGGCGAGTTCGTCGGCGGGGGCGTCGAGGCCTTCGTATTTGTCCCATTCGTGGCCGTCGCGGATGCGGTTGGAGCTTCGAAAACCTTCCATCTGGTCTTTGGTCATCAGGCCGGAGTGGTTGTCCTTGTGGCCGGCGAAGGGCAGGCCCATGCCCTTGATGGTGTAGGCGATGAAGCAGGTGGGCTGATCGCCCTCGGCATCGGCGGCGCGCAAGGCTTCGATGAGGGTTTCGATGTCGTGGCCGCCGAGATTGGTCATGAGGTCGGCGAGTTCGGCGTCGGTCATCGGGTCGATGATGGCGCGCACGCCCTCGTCGCGGCTGAGGTCGGTGAGGAGGGCCTGGCGCCAGGCGGCACCGCCTTGGAAGGTGAGGGCGGAGTAGAGCGAGTTCGGGCAATCGTCGATGAAGCGGCGCAGCGCCTCGCCACCCTCGCGGGCGAAGGCGGCTTCGAGCTTGCGGCCGTATTTGAGGGTGACGACGTTCCAGCCCATGTCGCGGAACAGGCCCTCGATGCGGCCGAACAGGCGGTCGGGGACGACGGAGTCCAGGCTTTGGCGGTTGTAGTCGATGATCCACCAGACGCCGCGGACGTCGTGTTTCCAGCCTTCGAGCAGGGCTTCGTAGATGTTGCCCTCGTCCAGTTCGGCGTCGCCGGCGATGGCGATGTGGCGGCCCGGGGCGATGTCTTCGCGGCCGAGGCCGTGCAGGCGGACATAGTCCTGCATCAGGGCGGAGAAGCTGGTGAGCGCCACGCCGAGGCCGACCGAGCCGGTGGAGAAATCGACTTCCGGGCCGTCCTTGGTGCGGCTGGGGTAGGATTGGATGCCGCCGAGCTGGCGCAGGGCGGGGAGTTTTTCGCGGGTCTGGCGGCCGAACAGGTAGTTGATGGCGTGGAAGACCGGGGCGGCATGGGGTTTGACGGCGACACGGTCCTGGGGGCGCAGAACGGAGAAGTAGAGCGCGGTCAGGATCGAGATGCAGGAGGCGCAGGAGGCCTGGTGGCCGCCGACCTTGAGGCCGTCGCGGTTGGGGCGGATGTGGTTGGCGTTGTGGATCATCCAGGCGGAGAGCCAGAGCAGCTTGCGCTCGACCTGGTGCAACAGGGCGATGTGGCGCGGGTCCTGGTTGGCGGGCGGGGACGGGGCGAGCTTGAGCGGCATCTCGTTCATCGGCTGTTCCTGGTGACGGCCGCGCATAGTAGCGAACTGCGTGCCGGAGCGGCAACGGGATGTAGCTGGCGCCCGAGGGCGGCGAGCAGATCTTCGGCGATCAGGTCTTCGGCGATCAGGCGGGGACCGGCGTGGCGGGCGGCCATGGCGTGCAGCCAGACGGCGGCGCAGGTGGCATCCCACGGTGGCATGCCCTGGGCCAGGAGGCCGGCGATGATGCCGGCCAGGACGTCGCCGGCGCCGGCGGTGGCGAGCCAGGGCGGGGCGCAGTCGTTGATCGCCGCGCGGCCGTCAGGGGCGGCGATGATGGTGTCGGCGCCCTTGAGCAGGACGACGGCGCCGGTCTGGGCGGCGGCGGCGCGGACGGCGGACAGGCGATCGGGGCCCGCTGGACCGAAGAGGGGCGGGCCGAAGACGCGGGCGAATTCGCCGGGGTGGGGGGTCAATACCGTGGCGCCCTGGAGCGCTTGCGGGGTGCCGGCGCAGGCGGTCAGGGCGTCGGCGTCGATCACGGTTTGGCGGCCGGCGCGCAGCAGGATAGGCAGAGCGGCCTGGGCGGCGGGGAGGCCGAGGCCGGGGCCGCAGACCCAGACTTTTCTCCGCGGGTCGGCGAGCAGGGTGGTCAGGGGGGCAGTATCGACGAGGAGGCCGGGGTCGCCGGTGCGGTAGATCGCGGCAGCGGATTCGGGGGCGACGATGGTGAGCATGCCGGCGCCGACCCGGCGGGCCGCGCCGGCGGCGAGGCGGGCGGCGCCGGTCATGCTGGTGCCGCCGAGGATGGTGACGTGGCCGCGGGTGTATTTGTGGTCGGTGGCGCCGGGGCTGGGCAGGGTCCAGAGGGCGGGGGTGTTGCGCCAGGTTCGCACCGGGGGGACGGCAGGGGGGATGCCGATCTCGGCCAGGACAAGGTCGCCGCAGAGGGCGCGGCCGGGCAGCAGGAGGTGGCCGGGCTTGCGGCGATGGAAGGTGATGGTCAGTTCGGCGGGCGTGACGGTGCCGCGCGGGGTGCCGGTGGCGCCGTCGAGGCCGCTCGGGACGTCGATGGCGACGATGCGGCGGGCGGCGGCCAGGACGGTGGCCACCGAAGGGTCGAGGTCGCGGGCGAGGCCGGCGCCGAAGACGGCGTCGATCACCAGGCTGGCGCGGGCGGCCTCGGCGGCGGTGAAGGGTGCCATAGGACCGTGCCAGCGTGCGGCAGCGATGGCGGCGTCGCCGCGCGGCGGGGCGAGTGCGGCGACGGTGACCGGCCAGCCAGCGCGGGCGAGCAGGCGGGCGGCGACGTAGCCGTCGCCGCCATTGTTGCCGGGGCCGCACAGGACCAGCACCGGACAGGGACGGAAGCGGGTGCGGATGGCCTGGGCCACCGCCCAGCCGGCGCGTTCCATCAGGACTTCGACCGTGGTGCCTGATGCCACGGCGTTGGCGTCGGCCTGGGCCATCTCGGCGGGGGTCAACAATTCTTCCACGGGGACTCCTCGGCGGGTGACTGCGTATAAGTCTAGCCTGGGTTGGCGCGCTTTGGTGACCCCGGCGGGCATTGGATGCGGTAGGTTGCTGGCGAACAGCCGGACGGAGTCGGGATGTCGGTGGTTATTACGGTGGCGCAGCAGAAGGGCGGGGCGGGCAAGAGCACGCTGGCGGCCAATCTGGCGGCGGCGTTTGCCGAGAGCGCGCGCGTGGCGGTGCTGGATATCGATCCGCAGCGCAGCCTGGCGCGGTGGCATGGGCTGCGGGGCACGCGGGCGCCGGGGATCACGCTGTCGGAGGTTTCGGGCTGGCGGCTGCCGGCGGAGATCGAGCGGTTGCGGCAGGAGCATGATGTGCTGATTGTCGACAGCCCGCCGCAGGTGGAGACCGATGCCAAGATCGCGGTGCGGGCGGCCGGCCTGGTGCTGGTGCCGTTGCAGCCGAGCCCGCCGGATCTGTGGGCGGCGGAAGGGACGCTGAAGCTGGCGCGCGAGGAGAAGCGGCGGGCGGTGTTGCTGCTCAACCGGGCGCCGGCGAGCGGAAGTCTGCGCGCGGGGGTGGAGGCGGAGATCGGCGCGCGCGGGTATGCGCTGCTGGCGGCCACGCTGGGTAACCGGGTGGGGTTTGCAGGCGCCTTTGCGCGCGGGCTGGGGGTGACGGAGACGGCGCCGCGGTCGGTGGCGGCGGCGGAGTTGCGGGCGGTGTTGGCGGAAATCAGGGGGTTGCTGGGATGAGCGGGCTTGGGGCGATGAAGGTGCTGCATCTACTGGGTGCGGTGATCTGGGTGGGCGGGATGTTCTTTGCCCTGCTGGTGTTGCGGCCGAGCCTGGCGGTGCTGGAGCCGCCGCAGCGGCTGGCGCTGCATGGGCAAGTGTTCCGGCGGTTCTTTCTGATTATCTGGCACGCCATGCCGATCGTGATCCTGACCGGTTACGGGCTGGTGTTCCTGGGGTTCGGCGGGTTCAAGGGCACGCCCTGGACAGTGCATGTGATGCATCTGAGCGGGCTGGTGATGGCGGTGATCTTCGTAGTGATCTTCTTCGGGCCGTGGGCCGCACTGCGCGCCGCACTGACGTCGGATAACCGCCCGGCAGCAGCAGCGAGCGTGGATCGCATCCGCAAACTGATCACGATCAACCTGGCCCTGGGCCTGGCCACGATCGCCGTGGCTGGCATCGGGGGCTGAGGCGTAGGCAAGGAAGGCCAGCGCTCTGCGTGTATGTGCACGGCGGTGACAAACCCAGCCACTGGAGCGCCGGCGCAGCACAGCCAGGCCGGAGCAAAACCTAGCCGCCACCGAATGCGCCGATCCAGAGACCGGCGAGATCACCAGCACCTGATCCCGCACCAGGAGGAAGGCATGGCCTGCTTTTACGCCGCCACAATGGCCTAGATTCCGACCGCCGTTGACAGCCGACAGCTTCAACGCCTCCGCAGCCAACGACACCATCAACGCCGGCGACGGCGACGACTACATCGACCCGGGCACCCTCGCCACGGCCACCCGCATGCGAGTCGCTCTTTATGCCCGCTACTCCAGTGATGCCCATTCGGGGACGTCCGCCGCGTGAGGAGGGTATCCTACGCAACCGCCTCTATGCCGGCAGGCTCATCTGGAACCGCATGCACTCGCATATGGACCCCACCAAAGGTCACGCAGTACGGCGCACAAACGCCGCCGAGGAACTGATCGAGGTGGCGGTGCCCAACCTGCGCATCATCGATCCCGAACTCTGCGGGATCGTCCAACAGCGTCTTTCCGGCGAAGCGGTAGAGCTCTCCGCCTCGCAGGCAGCCGCCCTGGCCCCGACCGCACAGGAAGGCTTCTGGGACCGGCGCCGTCCCCGCCACCTGCTCACGAACAAGGTGTGCTGTGGTGGCCCGTTCACCTCTAGGGGCAAGGATTACCTAGCCTGCCACAACGCCTTCCAGGGAGCCTGCGGTAACCGCCGCTCCATCCGCCGCGGGCGCCCGGAGGCCCAGCTCCGGACCGCCCTGCGACGCGACCTCATGGCGCCGGACGCAGTGGAGGGCTTTATCGAAGCATTCAACACCGAATGGAAGCGCCTCGAGCGCGAGGCCGGTGTGAACACCGAAGCGGCGAGGCGCGAACTGGCAACCGCCGAGCGCAAGGTCCAGAACCTCGTCGACGCCATTGCGAACGGCCTGCGCAACGCCAGCACCAAGCAACAGCTGGACCAGTTGGAGGCCAGGTGCGAGGAACTACAGGCCCAGATCGGCGCACCAGCGCCCGCGCGACCGATCTTCCCGTCCAACCTCGCGGCGGTCTACCGCGGCCATGTCACCAAACTTGAGCGCGCGGTCGCCGACAAGAAGTCGCCCGCGGTGCTGGAGGCGGCGCGCGCCCTTATCGAGCGCGCCACCAGATGACGGAGACAGCCACCCCATCGAACTGGAGGGCGCCATCGCCGGCATGCTCCGCGCGGCAGGCATGACAACATCTGCCGGCCAGATGCCAAGGGAGAGCCAGGCGCAGCAACCGCCCGATCTTGATTTATTCGCCAGTTCGGTAAAAGAGGCTCTAGGGGCAAGGCCCCGGCTTACTTCCTACCCCACCACGCCGATCTGCTCCCGCCGCAGCTGCACCGCCAGTTCATCGACCGCGCGCCCCACCCGCTCGATCATGTCGTGCACATCCGCTTCCCCGATAATCAGCGGCGGGCTGAACGCCAGCGCATCCCCCGGCAACCCGCGGCTGATCACCCCATTGGCCTCGCACAGCTTCGCCGCCCGCGCCCCGATCTTCAGCCCGGCATCAAAATTCCGATGCGTGCCACGATCCGCCACCAGCTCAACCGCCGCCACCAGCCCCACGCCACGCACCTCACCCACCAGCTTATGCCCCTCGAACCGCGCCCGCAGCCCGGCCTGCATCACCGCCCCAACCCGGCGCACATGCTCGCCGATCTTCATCTCGTCATAGATTTTTAACGTCTCGATCGCCACCGCCGCCGGCACCGGATGCCCGGAATACGTATACCCATGCCCGAACGTGCCAATACTGTGGCTCTCCTCCGCCAGCGCCCGAAACACCCGGTCATTGATCATCACCGCCGAAATCGGCAAATACGAAGACGACAACGCCTTCGCACACGTCAAAATATCCGGCTTGATATTCAGCGTCCCCGACCCCCAGTAACTCCCCGTCCGCCAGAACCCGGTGATCACCTCATCCGCCACCAGCAGCACATCATACTTCCGCAGCACCGCCTGGATCTTCTCGAAATACCCCACCGGCGGCACAATCACCCCGCCCGCCCCCATCACCGGCTCGGCCCACATCGCCGCCACCGTATCCGGCCCCTCGCGCAGGATCAGCGCCTCCAATTCATCCGCACACCGCGTCGCAAACGCTTCCTCGCTCTCCCCCTCCACCCCGCCATGATAATAATGCGGCGTCATCGTGTGCACGAACCGATCCAGCGGCACGTCGAAACTGCGATGATTCGCCGCCAGACCAGTCAACGACGCCGAAGCCACTGTAATCCCGTGATACCCCTTGATCCGCCCGATAATCTTCTTCTTCGCCGGCCGCCCGACGGCATTATTAAAATACCAAACCATCTTGATCGCCGTATCATTCGCCTCGGACCCCGAATTGGCAAAGAACACCTTGCTCATCTTCACCGGCGCCCGCTCAATCAGCATCTCCGCCAGATCGATCATCGGCCCATGCGATTTCGACGTGAACCCATGATAATACGGCAGCTTGCGCATCTGCGCCGCCGCCGCCTCCACCAGCCGCTCATTGGAAAACCCCAGCGAAGCACACCAAAGTCCCGCCACCGCTTCGATATAACCCTTCCCGGTATCATCAAACACCCGCACCCCCTCGCCATGGGTAATGACGATCGGCCCGGTCTCCAGGTGCATCTTCAAATCGGTATTGGGATGCAGCACATTGGCGATGTCACGAGCAGCAGCCGAATTGGCACGCGGCGGAGGGTTCATCCGGATATCTCCTGTGGCCGAAATGGAAACCCCACTCTACGCGCCTCCAGCCCCACGGCAAACCGCCGCCAGCCCGGCGGGCGGCATCTGCCATCTCTCACACCATCGTGACCGCCGGAACATAGTAGCGCCACTTTCGTTTCGCAGAATGCGACATCATCTGATGGTCCCCGGCGTCGTCGGCTGGACTCAGATATTTGGGAGATGCTGGATGAAACCGTGGCGGTCTGAATACGGCGGTGCGATCCGGCTGACCGCCGCGGGGTTGGTCGCCGCATTAGCGATCGCGCCTGCCGTCGCGCAGGCGGAGCCGCCCTGCGGCCGCGGATGGCGCAAGCACGAACCATGCGGCGGGCCGCTCTATGTCGAGCCGGCACCCATCTACGTGGTTCCTCCCGCCGTGGTCTATGTCCCAGCCGCCCCCGCCTACCGGCCGCCCCCGGCGATTGTTGCGCCGCAACTCTCAATCGGTGTCCAGATCCCTCTGCGCTAGCCGCCGAGGCCACAGG
>JANXSA010000630.1 GCA_025352915.1 Rhodospirillales bacterium
CCAAGCACGGCAACCGGGCGCTGTCGTCGCGCACCGGGGGGGCGGATGTGTTGACCGCCTTGGGGGTGAATGTCGACGTGCCGCTGCCGCGCTTGCCGCAGGTGTTGCTGGCGGCGCATTGCGCGTTTCTTTTTGCGCCGCGGCATCATGCCGCGCTGCGCCATGCGGCGGGACCGCGGGTCGAGCTGGGCACCCGGACGATCTTCAACCTGTTGGGACCGCTGGCCAATCCGGCCGAGGTCAAGCGGCAGTTGACCGGGGTGTTCGATCCGTCCTGGGCGCGGCCAATGGTGGAGACGCTGGCCAATCTCGGCTCGACGGATGTCTGGCTGGTGCATGGCCAGGGGTTGGACGAGCTGACGATTGCGGGCGAGAACCAGGTGGTGGCGCTGTCGGGCGGGACGATCCGGGAGTTTGTCGTCCTGCCGGAGGATGCTGGGCTGGGGCGGGCGCCGGTCGAGGCGATCAAGGGTGGCGATGCCGGGGCCAATGCGGCGGCGATGCTGGCGCTGTTGCAGGGGGCCGCGGGGGCGTATCGCGACACCGTGCTGCTCAACGCGGCGGCCGGGCTGATCGTGGCCGGGCGGGTCGGGGCGCTGCGCGAGGGTGTGGCATTAGCGGCTGGGTCGATCGATGGAGGGGCGGCGCTGGCCGCACTTGAGACGCTGAAGCGGGAGACGGCTGCGTGAACGCGCCGCCCGATATTCTGCGCCGGATTTGTGCCGATACCGCGGCCGAGGTGGCGCGGCGCAAGCCGCTGGGGCTTGGCGACCGGCTGGCCATGGCCCCTGCCCCGCGCGGATTTGCCCGGGCGCTGGATCGCCGCGTGGCGGCGGGCGAGTTTGGGGTGATTGCCGAGATCAAGCGGGCCTCGCCGTCGGGCGGCGATATCCGGCCGAGCTTCGATCCCCGCCTGCTGGCGGCCGAATACCAGCGCGGTGGGGCCGCGTGCCTGTCGGTGCTGACCGATGGGCCGTATTTTCGCGGGGTGGACAGCGACATGGTGGCGGCGCGGGCGGGGTGCGATTTGCCGGTTCTGCGCAAGGATTTCATGGTTGATCCCTGGCAGATCGACGAAAGCCGGGCGCTGGGGGCGGATTGCATCCTGTTGATCATGGCCGTGCTGTCGGATGCGCAGGCGGCCGAGATGGAGGCGCGGGCGTTCGAACTGGGCATGGATGTGCTGGCGGAAAGCCATGACGAAGCGGAACTGGCGCGGGCGTTGCGGCTGCGCACACGGTTGATCGGGATCAATAATCGCAATCTCCGGACGATGCAGACCAGTCTTGAGACCACGGTGGAATTGTCGAAGCTGGTGCCGGCGGATCGGGTGATCGTCGGCGAGAGCGGCTACAAGCTGCATGCCGATCTCGTCCACATCGGTGGACATGGGGTAAAGCGCTTCCTGGTCGGCGAGAGCCTGTTGCGGCAGGACGACCTGGCGGCGGCAACGCACGCCTTGATGCACGGATGAGCGGCAAGCTCACCCATTTCGACGCCGAGGGCCGGGCGGTGATGGTCGATGTCGGGGGCAAGGCGGTGACCGACCGTAGTGCCACGGCGCGGGCGCGGGTGGTGATGGCGCCGGCCACCCTGGCGATGATCCGGGCCGGGACGGCGAAGAAGGGCGATGTGCTGGGGGTGGCGCGGCTGGCCGGGATCATGGCGGCGAAGCGGACGGCCGATCTGATCCCGCTGTGCCATCCGCTGCCGATCAGTTCCGTCGCCATCGAGCTGGAGCCCGCCGGCGACGATACCATCGAGATTGCGGCGACGGTGAAGACCACCGGGCAGACCGGGGTGGAGATGGAGGCGCTGATGGCGGCCTCGGTCGCGGCGCTGACGGTCTATGACATGTGCAAGGCGGTCGATCGCGGCATGCGCGTCGAGGCGCTGCGGGTGGTGGCGAAATCCGGCGGCAAATCGGGCGATTTCAAACAGGAGTAGCGGCCGATGATCCCGGTGGAGGAGGCCCGCAGCCGCATTCTGGCCGCGCTGGCGGCGACGCCCGCCGAGGTTGTGCCGCTGGCGGAGGCCTGGGGACGGGTGTTGGCGCAGCCGGTGGTGTCGCGGCTGACGCAGCCGCCGCGCGATGTCTCGGCGATGGATGGCTATGCGCTGAAGGCCGCCGATGGCGCGGTGGGGGCGGTTTTGCAGGTGGCGGGGTCGGCGCCGGCCGGACATCCCTGGGAGGGAACGCTGGGTGACGGCGAGGCGTTGCGGCTGTTTACCGGCAGCGTGGTGCCGGCGGGGGCCGACTCGATCCTGTTGCAGGAGGACGCGACGCGCGATGGCGCGCGCGTGACCGTGAACGAGGCGGTGGCGTTGGGGCGCCATATTCGCCGGGCGGGTCAGGATTTTGCCGCTGGCGACGTACTGATCGCGCCGGGCAAACGCTTGAATGCGCGCGATATCGGGCTGATCGCGGCGGGGAATCACCCCTGGGTGGCGGTGCACCGCCGGCCGCGGGTGGCGATCCTGGCGACCGGGGACGAAATCGCGCTGCCGGGTGATCCGATTCCCGCCGGCGGGATCGTGAGTTCCAACAGCCACGCGCTGGCCGCCCTGGTGCGCGCCTGTGGCGGCGAGGCGGTGGTGTTGCCGATCGTGGCCGATGACCGGGCGGCGCTGATGGCTGTGGCGGATGCGGTGCATGGCATGGACATGCTGGTGACCTCGGGCGGGGCCAGCGTGGGCGAGCATGACCTGGTGCAGGAGGCGCTGGGCGCGCGCGGGCTGATCGTCGATTTCTGGCAGATCGCGATGCGGCCGGGCAAGCCGCTGATGCATGGCCGGCTGGGTGATGTGGCAATGCTGGGGTTGCCGGGAAATCCAGTGTCTTCATTGGTTTGCGCCATCCTGTTCCTGTTGCCGGCGCTGGCCCGGCTGGCCGGCTTGCCGGCGGCGGCGCCACCGACGGCGCAGGCCCGGCTGGGGGCTGGACTGGCGGCAAATGACCGGCGGGCGGATCATCTGCGGGCGGCGATGTCGGTCGATGGCGATGGTGTTTTGGTGGCGACCGCGTTCGCGCGGCAGGATTCCTCAATGCTGCGGTTGATGGCCCAGGCCGATGGTTTGATCCTGCGGCCGCCGCATGCGCCGGCGCTCGATGCCGGTGCGATGGTGCCGGTGATCCGGCTGGATGCGCTTGGCTTGTAAGGACACTTGACCCTTCAAGACACCTAACCCTTCAAGACGCTTGACCGGCGCGAAAGAACCTTTGTAGAACATGCGGACCGTTGCTGGTTTGTTCCAGATCGGTGACATATGGCATCAATGTTCAAAAGGTGGAAACCGCAGCATGTTGACCCGCAAGCAGCACGAGTTGCTGGTCTTCATTGACCGGCACCTGAAAGCGACCGGCTTCTCGCCGAGCTTCGAGGAGATGAAGGACGCCCTTCATCTCAAATCCAAATCCGGCATTCACCGGTTGATTTCGGCCCTGGAGGAACGTGGTTTCCTGTCGCGGCGGCACAACCGGGCGCGCGCGCTTGAGGTGATGCGCCTGTCGGATGACATGACGCCGGCGCGCCCCGGCGAGACCACCGGCCGGCCGGCAGCGGGCACACCGTCTTTTGCGCCCAACGTGATCCGCGGCGATTTTTCGCAGCGCCTCGCCGGCGTCAAGGCACCGGAGTCGGCGGGCGCGGTGCAGTTGCCGCTGTATGGGCGGATTGCCGCCGGCCTGCCGATCGAGGCGATGCGCGATGCGACCAACCATGTCGAGGTGCCGGTGGCGCTGGTCGGTCCCGGCGAGCACTACGCACTGGAGGTGGCCGGCGATTCGATGATCGATGCTGGCATCCTGGACGGCGACACGGTGATCATCTGCCGTTCGGACACCGCCGATAGCGGTCAGATTGTGGTGGCGCTGGTGGATGACGGCGAGGTGACGCTGAAGCGGTTGCGGCGGCGAGGGGCGTCGATCGCGCTGGAGCCTGCCAATCCGCGGCATGAGACGCGGATCTTTCCGGCCGATCGGGTGCGGGTGCAGGGCCGGCTGGTCGGGCTGCTGCGCCAGTATCAGTAAGCCGGATGGTCCTGGTCGAGCCTTCGCTGCCGCGTTTGGACGAATATGCGGCGGCGTTGCGGCAGGGCTGGTCGCCGAACAATGTCCGCGATGTGACCGGCGAGCAGTTGGCGGCGATCGCGACCGATCCTGCGGGGTTTGTGGCGCAGTTCACCACGCCCGGCGAGACAGTGACACTCGGTGATGGGACGGTGGTGCCACGCCTTCCGGGGCCGGTGCGGTGGATGTGGGATGGCGCGTTCTGCGGCGCGATCAGCCTGCGCTATATGCCGGGAACTGAAGAACTTCCGGCGCATGTGCTGGGGCATATCGGTTACGCCGTGGTGCCCTGGAAGCGGCGCCGGGGCTATGCGACCGCGGCGCTGCGGCAAATCCTGCCGCTGGCGCTGGTGGCGGGGCTGCGGCACGTGGATTTGACCTGCGACAGCGACAACCGGCCGTCGCAGAAGGTGATCGAGGCCAATGGCGGCACGCAGATATCGAGCACCCCGGACGAGGCGCGGCCGGGGCATGCGCGGCTGCTATACCGGATCGTCCTCGCGGCCTGAGTCGCGCGGGGCGGGCTCGTCGGCCTGGGCGGGCGGCAATGTCCGGCCCGGTGGCTGCCGCGTGCGTGTTGGCAGCGGCGTAACCCAGGGCCGGTCGCCGCGGCTGGCACGGTCGGTCACCACCAGCGGCCCGGCGGGGGTGAGCCAGACAGCGTGTGATCCCTCGCGCCAGACGCTGAAGCGGTCGATCACGCGCACCCCGGGACAGTCGAGTCGAAACGGTTCCGGACTGACCACCAGTGCCGCGGCGCAGCTTGTCGCGTCTGGTGCGCCGCGCACAATCTGTGCCTGCGGTGCGTCCGGCCGCGGGCGCAGGGTGCATATGGTGCCGGCACAGACAACAGCAGCATCCGCGCTGGTCATCCCGGCACCGGTCATGGCAAGGCTGGGGATCGGCCGCCAGTCGCGCAGGCCAAGGCGCTGGAGCCAGGATTCGAGCACGAAGCCAGAGGGCGAGCCGGTGCGGTGGACATGCAGAATGGTGCCGGCGCGCAGCGCGATCAGCCGGGCATCGGCGGAGACCAGGATGTCCGGCGGCTGGTAGAGCGGTGCCGACAGCAGGCCGGCAGCGATGCCCGCCAACCCGAACAGGCGCAAGCGGGTGCGCCAGATGGCAAGCCAGGCCAGGCCGAGGCTGTAGGCGGCCAGCCCCCAGGGGGCGATGTGCGGGACGGGAATGACGGCTTGCGGCCATGCGGACACCGCTTGTCCGATGGCGAGCAGCCCCTGGACACCCCAACCCATCGGCACCAGCGCCAGCGACTCAAGGCCGAACGGCATCAGCACCAGGGCGAGCACCGCGGCCGGCATCACCAGCACCGAGGTAATCGGCACCGCGACCATGTTGGCGACGATGTAGTAGAGCTGCACGGCGCCGAAATGATAGGCGCCGAAGGGGGCTGAGGCGGTCCCAGCCAAGGCGCTGGTCAGCACCAGGGCGGCCAGCCACGCCGCGGCCCGGCGCAGCCATCTCCCTCGCCCAGCCCCTTGGCCCGCAACACGGGTCAGCCACGGGCGCAGCGCCTCGAACCCGGCGATCAGCGCCAGGGTGGCGGCAAAGCTCATCTGGAAGCTGACGCGGGCGATCTCGTAGGGGGCGGCCAGCAGGACGGCGGCCAGCGCCAGCGCCCAGGCCCGCAGCGACAAAGCACGGCGGCCGGCCAGGATCGCCAGGGTGACCAGGCAGGCGGCGGCAAAGCTGCGCAGCATCGGCACCTGGGACCCCGTCAGCAGCGTATAGAAACCGCCCGCGGCAAGGGCGCACAGGGCGGCGATCGCCTTGGTCGGCAGGCGCAACGCCGTCCACTCGAAGCAGGCAAGCAGCAGGCGGACGGTGGCGAAGACCAGGCCCATGGCGATGGCGAGGTGCAGGCCGGAAATGCTGAGCAGGTGGGAAATGCCGGAATTGCGGAACGCGGCCTGTTCGTCCGGCCCGATGGCGGTGGCGCCGCCGACCATCAACCCGGCGGCGAGCTTGCCGACCGGGCCGGGCAGTGCGGCATGAATGCGCAGCATGATCGCTTCCTGCAGCGCCTGGAGCCGCGCCGTCATCCCGGAGGGTGGCGGCGAGG
>JANXSA010000439.1 GCA_025352915.1 Rhodospirillales bacterium
GTCTTCCCCGACGGCAAGCGCATGATCCTGCTCTCCGAAGGCCGCCTGGTGAACCTCGGCAACGCCACCGGCCACCCCAGCTTCGTGATGTCCGCCAGCTTCAGCAACCAGGTGCTGGCCCAGCTCGAACTCTGGACCGCGCCCCCGGGCAAATACGGCCTGCAAGTCCACACCCTGCCCAAGCACCTGGACGAAAAAGTCGCCGCCCTCCACCTGGCCAAGGTCGGCGCCAAGCTGACCAAGCTGACCCCGGCCCAGGCCGACTACATCGGCATGCCGGTCAGCGGCCCGTTCAAGCACGACCTCTACCGCTACTGATCCGCAAAGCAGGGCAGGGGGCCGCCAGGCCCCCTTAACCCTTCGCGAGGGTTCTCGGAACTATCATGTTGATGCCACAACGGCAGGCGGCATACCCGGCTATTTTCTGTGCTGCGGGCACAGAAAATCGCCAGGAACGACCATGATCCCTTACCTTCCCAACGAGCCCTGCACCAAGGCGTTGCGCCGCGACTGGCCCCTTGATCGCGCCAGCGCCGAGGACCTGCTCTTCCTTGAGCGCTGGGAGCTCTGCCCCTTGCCCGGCCCCGCCGCCGCACTGCGCGTCGCCCAACTCCGCCGCGCCAATCCCGACCTGGCCGCGGCCATCCGCGCCGAACTCGCCGCCGCCCGGTAATACCAACCAGCAGAATGAATGACCGATGAAGCAGGGAAGGCCAGGGCTTTGCCCTGGACCCACCAAAGGCCGAGGGCCTTTGGAAACCCATTCATTTTCAAAGGATAAGGTCCAGGGGCTTGGCCCCTGGCGGGTCTGGGCAGAGCCCAGCCTTATCTGCTTAGAGAGTCTTTCTTTGCGAGAGTTGGTATAAGTCCCGCTCAAACCCGCGGGATCACCATCCGCGCCATCCCAACCAGGAACGATTTCAGCTCCTCGCCCAGCGGTGGTGAAAAAGCGCCCGACAACGACGCCGCGCGCCGATAGGCCAAAAGCGCCCCCGGCCGCCCGCTGCGCATCGTCCCGCGGACGCAGCGCCACCAGCTCTCGCCCGCCAGGCGAGCGATCCGCGCCCGGTCCGCGGCGGCGCTCGCATGGCTGTCGCAGAAACACTTCAACAGCGCCTCCAGCAGATCACCGACACGGCTCAGCTTCGCCGCATCCTCCGTCGGCATCTGCGCCAGCAACTCCGCCGCCTCCGCGCCAAGCCACGGTACATACGCCTCCGACAGCACCCTCGCCGCCGCCTGGCCCATCGCCGCGCGCCGGAGCCGCGAAGCATTCGTCTCGTGATAGCGATAGGTCGTCAGCACCCGGTCGAGCCGCACGATGTCGCCGATTCTGAGCAGCCGGTGATAGAAGTCAAAGTCGTCGGCCAGCTCGAATTCGCTGCGCATGAAGACCCCGAGCCGGCGGACCGCATCAGCGCGAAACATCACTGACGACCACGACAGATGATTACCGGTCAGCAGCTGCCAGCGTGTCGCCAGTGCGTCCCCGCCCGGCGGGCGCATCGACGGACGCAACTGTCCCTCGGACAAGAAGCGCACCCCGCTGGCCACCAGCACGATCTCCGGATGGGCGTCCAGATGCGCCACCTGAATCGCCAGCCGCCCGGGGTCGCTCAGGTCGTCATGGTCGAGTGCCGCGACATAGCACCCCCGTGCCTCGGCGAAGCCGATATTGCGGGCCGCCACGATCCCGCGGTTCTCTGGCAGCAGCAGCAGGCGGATCCGCGGATCAGCAAATCCCTCGACCACGGCCCGCGTCTCGTCTGTCGAGGCATCGTCCACCACAAGCAGCTCGAAGTCGCTGTAGCTCTGCGCGATCACGCTGGCGATGCTTTCGCCGATCAGGGCGGCACCGTTGTATGTCGTCATCAAAACGGTCACGCGCGGCGAGCCCATGAAATTGCTTGGACACCAAATTCCGATGCCTGGCAAGCCGGAGCTGCACCCCGGTCGAAGACATTCGCGCCGGGATCACGGGCCTGCGCGCCGCCGTGCCCAGGCTGGACAGCCTCTCCCTCGTCCCCCCTGGACTGGCCCGCCCCCGGCGGCGAAGCTGGCGCAATGGACCTGCCCGCCCCCTCCTCCCGCAGCACCAGCCGCCGCACCCGGATCACCGCGCTGATCGTCGCCTGCGCCCTCTTCATGCAGAACCTCGACAGCACCGTCATCGCCACCGCCCTGCCCACCATGGCGCGCGCCTTCGGTGCCGAACCCGTGCACATGAACGTCGCCCTGACCGCCTATCTCCTCGCCCTGGCAGTCTTCATCCCCGCCAGCGGCTGGATCGCCGACCGTTTCGGCGCCAAGCACGTCTTCCGCCTCGCCATCATCATCTTCACCCTCGGCTCGATCCTCTGCGGCCAGTCGGACTCGCTCGGCGAACTCGTCGCCGCCCGCATCTTCCAGGGCATGGGCGGCGCCATGATGGTCCCGGTCGGCCGCCTGGTCCTCCTGCGCACCGTGCCAAAAAGCGAGCTGGTCGCCGCCATGGCCTGGCTCTCCACCCCCGCCCTGCTCGGCCCCGTCCTCGGCCCGCCAATCGGCGGCTTCATCGTCGATTATTTCTCCTGGCGCGCCATTTTCGACATCAACATTCCCGTCGGCATCCTCGGCGTCATCCTGGTCACCCTCTACGTCGACGACATCCGCGAACCCAGCGGCCACCCCTTCGACTGGCGCGGCTTCGTCCTCTCCGGCACGGCCCTCGCCAGCCTGATGTTTGGCCTGGAAACCGTCGGCCGCGGCATTTTCCCGCAATCGCTCAGCGTCGCCGCCATCGCCCTCGGCCTCGCCGCCGGCCTCTCCTATTTCTGGCACGCAAGCCGCCACGCCGCCCCGCTGATCGACTTCACCCTGCTACGCTACCGCACCTTCCTGGTCGCCGCCGCCGGCGGTACTCTCTTCCGCATCGGCATCGGCGCCATCCCCTTTCTGCTGCCGATGATGCTGCAACTCACCTTCGGCAAATCCGCCGCCGAAAGCGGCCTGATTACCTTCGCCAGCTCCCTCGGCGCCCTCGCCATGAAGCCCGCCGCCACCGGAGCCCTGCGCTGGCTCGGCTTCCGCGACACCCTGCTGGCCAATTGCGTCGTCTCCTCGGTCCTGCTCGGCGCTGTCGCCCTGTTCAACCCCGGCTGGCCCGCCATCCTGATCTTCGCCATCCTCCTGGCCGGCGGTTTCTTCCGCTCACTCCAGTTCACCGCCTATAACGCCCTCGCCTACGCCGAAATCCCCCGCCCCCGCATGGGCCTCGCCACCGGCCTTTACGCCACCGTCCAACAAGTCTCCTCCACCCTCGGCGTCACCATCGGCGCCGCCTCCCTCACCATCACCATGGCCCTGGCCAACACCCACACCCCGCAACTCACTGATTTCGCCACCGCCTTCCTGGTCGTCGCCTGCTTCGCCCTCGCCTCTCTCCCGGTTTCCCTCATTCTGCCGCGCAACGCCGCACAGGACGTCAGCGGCCATTCCGGCCGGCGCTAACCGCCAACCTCTGGCGTCGTTATGTCCAATCGGATACACCGGCACGATGTGGAAACGCGCCGTCCTGCTGCTCGCCCTCGCCATCCCTCAACCGCTCAGCGCCCAACCGCGCGACGAATTACTGGTCTTCGCCGCCACCAGCCTCACCGAAGCACTGCAAGATGCCGCCAAGCTCTGGGAAGCCCGCGGCGAACCACGCCCCCGCTTCAACTTCGCCGCCAGTGCCACCCTCGCCCGCCAGCTCGACCAAGGTGCGGCCGCAAACCTCTTCGCCTCCGCCGACCAGTCCTGGATGGACTGGGCCCAAACCCGCGCCCTGATCGTCCCCGAAACCCGGCGAACCCTCCTCGGCAACCGCCTGGTACTGATCGCACCGGCCGACCAAATGCCACCCGCAGTCACAATCACCCCCGGCATGAACCTCCTCGCCTTGCTCCGCCCACACGGCCGCCTGGCAATCGGCGACCCCGCCAGCGTCCCCGCCGGCACCTACGCCAAACAGGCGCTCACCACCCTCGGCCTATGGACCGGCATCGAGCCCCGGCTGGCGCGAACCGAAAACGTCCGCGCGGCACTCCTGCTGGTCGAGCGCGGCGAGACCCCCCTGGGCATCGTCTATGCCACCGATGCCGCCGTCGCGCGCGGCGTCGGCGTCGTGGCAACATTCCCGCCATCGCTCCACGCCCCGATCACCTACCCCTTCGCCATCCCCCGCGCCGGCGATACCCCGGCCGCCCGCCGCTTCCTGGTTTTTCTCGCCGGACCCGCGGCGGCTGAGCTATTCAACCGCCGTGGCTTTGTAACCGAGTAGCGCCATCGCCGATTTCCTGACGCCTGACGAATGGACCGCCGTCGCGCTCTCGCTGGGCGTCGCCGGGCGCAGCGTCGTCCTCGGCCTGCCGCTGGCAATCGCCCTCGCCTGGATTCTGGCGCGATGCCGCTTCCCCGGCCGCGCCGCCCTCGATGCCTTCGTCCACCTGCCGATGGTCCTGCCCCCGGTCGTCATCGGCTGGCTCCTCCTCCTCCTCCTCGGCGTCCGCGGCCCCATCGGCGCCTGGCTCAACGCCTGGTTCGGCATCCGCCTGGTCTTCACCACCGAAGGTGCGGCCATCGCCTGCGCCGTCATGACCCTGCCCCTGATGGTCCGCGCCGTCCGCCTGTCGATCGAGGCCATCGACCCCGGCCTCGAACAAGCAGCCCAAACCCTCGGCGCCGGCCGCCTCGACCGCTTCCTGACCATCACCCTGCCGCTGGCCCTGCCCGGCATCCTCTCCGGCGCCATCGTCGGTTACGTCGCCGCCCTCGGCGAATTCGGCGCCGTCATCACCTTCGCCGCCAACATCCCCGGCGAAACCCAAACCCTCCCCCTGGCCATCTACGCCGCCCTGCAAACCCCCGACGGCGAAGCCACCGCCGCCAAACTCGCCCTCGTTTCGATCCTCCTGGCCGTGGGCGGTCTCGCCGCCGCCGAATGGGCCGGCCGCCGCACCCGCGCCGCACTCGGCTACCGCCCGTGATCCAATTTTCCCTGCGCCACACCTGGCCCGGCGGCACCAACCTGGCCCCCAACCTGGCCCCCGGCCTCACCATCGACTTCACCGCCCCGCCCGGCGCCACCGCCCTGTTCGGCCCCTCCGGCGCCGGCAAATCCACCGTCGTCGCCACCATCGCCGGCCTGTTCCAAGCCCAAGCCGCCCGCGTCATCATCGACGGCGTCGTCCTGACCGACACCGAACACCGCATCCACATCCCCCCCGAACGCCGCCGCCTCGGCCTGGTCTTCCAGGACGCCCGCCTCTTCCCCCACCTCCGAGTCCGCCAAAACCTCCGCTACGGCCTCAAACGCGCCCCCCCCGGCGCCATCCGCTTCGACGACATCGTCGACCTTCTCGGCATCGCTCCCCTGCTCGACCGCCGCCCGCACACCCTCTCCGGCGGTGAGCGCCAGCGCGTCGCCATCGGCCGCGCCCTCCTCGCCCAACCGCGCCTCCTGCTGATGGACGAACCCCTGGCCAGCCTCGACGCCGCCCGCAAAGCCGAAATCCTGCCCTACCTCGCCCGCCTGAAACACGCCCTCGCCCTGCCGATCATCTACGTCACCCACGCACTGGACGAAGTCCTGGCAATCGCCGACACCTTGATACTGCTCGAATCCGGCCAGGTCCGCGCCGCCGGCCCCCTCGCCGAACTAACCGCCCGCGGCGATCTCCCCCTCGCCGCCCGCGACGACGCCGGCGCCGTCCTCCAAGCCCGCGTCGCCGAACATCACCCCGCCCGCCAACTCTCCCTGCTGCGCGCCGGCCCGCTGGCCCTCTGGGTCCCCCTGGTCGCCGGCAGCCTCGGCACCCAACTCCGCGTCCGCATCCCCGCCCGCGAAATCATCCTCGCCACCGAAGCCCCGGCCGGCATCAGCCTGCACAACATCCTGCCCACCCTGGTGGTCGCGGTCACCGAAGACCACACGCGACACATCGCCATGGTCGAACTCGCCACCGGCGAAGCCCGCCTCCTGGCCCGCGTCACCCCCGACGCTGTCGCCCGCCTCGCTCTGCGGCCGGGCAAGCCGGTGCTGGCACTAGTGAAATCTATGTCGGTGGATGTAATTCGATAGTCTGTCTAAACTCAACGTTGGGGCGGCTGCTGATACGACCATTGCCACAGCGCGCGATCCAGATTCCTAAGCGTGAGTTTCCATTTTTGAGCGAGCCGCTGACAATACTCTAAATAACAACAGTAATAATCGATCGTATAATGGATATTGCCCTCGACACTTAATGACTCAAGAGCTCTAAAATCTAGAATAGTAAACTCTTCCGGTCTGATGCATGTCATGATGGCAGAAGCAACTGGTATCTCGACGCCATGTAGAGAACGTAGAACGGCAATTGCATTGCGTCGAGACTTGGCGTCTACGGCCAATCTTAAGCCGTCGGCGATTTCGCTCTCTTCATTGGATTTCGCACGGGATATTCCGCGACCTCGCGTCTTGAACTCAAAGATTGTCAGGAAGTTCTGCTTCGCGAAATCCCCATCCCTTATGCGCTTGCCAGCAGCCAGAGCTTCCGGTTCACGCGGGTAAGCATATCGCGCAGCGAGACCGATCGCCGCGTCCCGGTCGAATCTCGGTTTGAAAGGTGGCACACATCCACTCTCTCCGACCATCGTCGACCTACGTATTCATAGCATCAAAGAAATCCTGATTGGTCTTGCTGTATTTCAGCTTGTCCAACAAGAAATCCATCGCATCCATCGTCCCCATCGGATTCAGAATCCGCCGCAGAACCCACATCTTCGACAGCGTCCCGCGATCCACCAGCAGCTCTTCCTTGCGCGTCCCAGACTTGGTGATGTCGATCGCCGGGAACGTCCGCTTGTCGGACAGCTTCCGGTCCAGCACGATTTCCGAGTTACCGGTGCCCTTGAACTCTTCGAAGATCACCTCGTCCATCCGGCTGCCGGTATCGATCAGCGCCGTGGCGATGATGGTCAGCGATCCGCCTTCCTCGATGTTGCGCGCCGCACCAAAGAACCGCTTCGGCCGCTGCAACGCATTGGCGTCCACACCACCGGTCAACACCTTGCCCGACGACGGCACCACCGTGTTGTAGGCGCGCGCCAGCCGGGTGATCGAATCCAACAGGATCACCACGTCGCGCTTGTGCTCGACCAGCCGCTTGGCCTTCTCCAGCACCATCTCGGTCACCTGGACGTGCCGTGTCGCCGGCTCGTCGAAGGTCGAGGCGACCACCTCCCCCTTCACCGTGCGCGACATGTCGGTGACTTCTTCCGGCCGCTCGTCGATCAGCAGCACCATCAGGAAGACTTCGGGATGGTTGGTCGAGATCGCCTTGGCGATGCTCTGCAGCATCACCGTCTTGCCGGTCCGCGGTTGTGCCACGATCAGCGCCCGCTGCCCCATGCCAATCGGCGAGATCAGGTCGATCACCCGCGGCGTGTAGTCCTTGGCCGCACCCTTGGCCGGCGGCTCCGCCGTCTCGAACTCCATCTTCAATCGCCGATCGGGATACAACGGCGTCAAATTGTCGAAGTTGATCCGGTGCTTGACCGCCTCCGGTGCCTCGAAATTGATCGAATTGACCTTCAGCAGCGCGAAATACCGCTCGCCATCCTTCGGCGCCCGGATTTGCCCTTCAACCGTGTCGCCGGTCCGCAGCGCAAAACGGCGTACCTGGGTCGGGCTGACATAGATATCGTCGGGACCCGGCAGGTAGTTGCTCTCCGCACTGCGCAGATAGCCGAACCCGTCGGACATGATTTCCAGCGTCCCCTCGCCATAGATCGCCTGGTCGTTCTCCGCCAGGTTCTTCAGGATGGCGAACAGCATGTCCTGCTTGCGCAGCGACGAAGCGTTCTCGATCTGAAGCGACTCCGCGAAGCTGAGCAGGTCAGCGGGGGTTTTAGCCTTGAGTTCAACAAGATGCATGACAAGGCCTCGTATGTGGCAGCACCGCGCATGACGGCAAACGGGAGGGCGATGAAAGAGCGGTTCCGCCATCAAACCGGGCTGGGCGCAAGAGGCCGCCGGGCGGTCGGAACTGCTGTGATCTCGGAGGGGGTAACAGTGGAAAGCCGCGCGCCAGGGCGGCAGCGCACACCCCTGGTAGAACCCGGCGCGCGCCGCGTCAAGCCGACAGTCAGCAAGGTTCAGGCAAGAATCTTCTTTTTGTGAACAAAAAGAAGCAAAAAAACTTCATCCACTTCTCACTTCTCTCCCCTCGGCGCTTGGGCGGGGCGAGCCGGAAAGGGGCTCTTCCTTCCTGATGCCTCGATAAAAAAATCCATAACTAAGCTATTTTTTCCTTGCATCATCCCTATCAGTTAGATAATATACGCACCAATGTCACTCCGACCCACCCCGCTCGGCGCTCAGATCGCCAGCCTGCGCAAAGCAGGAACGGCCCCTTCGGGGGCTGATCGGGGAAGGCTGTCCGCCGCCTTGCACACCATGATCGCCGCCATGTTCGCGCGCATCTTCGCCCGTCTCGAAGCAATCTTGCTGCTCTGGCAGGCCGGAACCCTCCCCACGCCCCGCCAACCAGACGCCAAAATCCCGTCCCGCATCACCGCCAGGGCCTCCCGCCCGGCCAAGCCGCGCCAACGCCGGAAAGCCGCCAAACGCCAGCAAACCGGCACCCCCGCGACCATCCGCGCGCCCTATCCGCCGGCCCAACACCGCATCATCGCTATCTCCGGGCGCCCAAAACCTCGCATCCGTCCAGCCCGCGATCCGCCCACCCATCGCCCGCCAGGCCTGAT
>JANXSA010000451.1 GCA_025352915.1 Rhodospirillales bacterium
CCTGGCCACCGAGACCGGCCTGCCGATCGACGCCTATCGCCGCATCGTCCAGACGGTGCAGAAGGGCGAGCGCGAGGCCCGTCAGGCCAAGAAGGAAATGGTCGAGGCCAATCTGCGCCTGGTGATCTCGATCGCCAAGAAATACACCAATCGCGGCCTGCAATTCCTCGACCTGATCCAGGAAGGCAATATCGGCCTGATGAAGGCGGTCGATAAATTCGAATACCGCCGTGGCTACAAGTTCAGCACCTACGCCACCTGGTGGATCCGCCAGGCGATCACCCGCTCGATCGCCGACCAGGCCCGCACCATCCGCATCCCGGTCCACATGATCGAGACGATCAACAAGCTGGTCCGCACCAGCCGCCAGATGCTGCACGAGATCGGCCGCGAACCCGCCCCCGAGGAACTCGCCGAAAAACTCGGCATGCCGCTGGAAAAAGTTCGAAAAGTCCTCAAGATCGCCAAGGAGCCGATCTCGCTCGAAACCCCGATCGGCGACGAGGAAGACAGCCACCTCGGCGATTTCATCGAAGACAAATCCGCCGTCATCCCGCTCGATGCCGCCATCCAGGCCAATCTGCGCGAGGCCACCACCCGCGTCCTCTCCAGCCTCACCCCGCGCGAGGAACGCGTCCTGCGCATGCGCTTCGGCATCGGCATGAACACCGACCACACGCTGGAAGAAGTCGGCCAGCAGTTCAACGTCACCCGCGAACGCATCCGCCAGATCGAGGCCAAGGCGCTGCGCAAGCTCAAGCATCCGAGCCGCAGCCGCAAGCTGCGCAGCTTCCTCGACGACTGATCCACGCCGGCGCACACGATGGAACCGGTCGTCCGCGTCGGCGTGGTGGTGACGTTCCTGCGCATGGAACGCCCACCGGCGGAGCCAGCGCCCATGCTGCTCCCCGGCGTCACCGTGCGCCAGGTGCCGAATTGCCCAGTCGAGCTATACCGCACGCTGTACCACACCGTCGGCGCCGACTACGTCTGGTGGCTCCGCCGCACCCTCTCGGACCGCCAGCTCGCCGCCCTGCTGCGCGACCCGCAGATCTCGATCCACGTCCTCGAACGCGACAGCGAGCTGCTGGGATTCTACGAGCTGGACCGCAACCCCTGGCCCGGCGTCAACCTGAGCTATTTCGGCCTGATGCCCCAGGCAGTCGGCCAGAATTTGGGCCACGCCTTCCTGCGCCACGCCGTCGACGCCTGCTGGCGCATGGGACCGCGCGCGGTCACGGTGAACACCTGCACCGCCGACCACCCGCGCGCCATGCCGAACTACCTGCGCGTCGGCTTCCGCCGGGTGCGCGATGTGCCCGAAGACTGGCATGTGCCGCTGCGCCTGGGGCTGGTGATTCCGGAGCATCTAAAGCTCTAGAAACGCTTGTTCTTTTTTGAAAAAAAGAACCAAAAAACTTTTATCCGCTTGGCGCCCGGTGCATCCGGGTGACTGGGGGTTGACGGCCCTGGCGCGCGCTTCTCCAATGTCGATAACGGCCCCCCGGGGACTGATCTGGGCGGGCAATGACATAGGGGAGTGGTGGATTTGGCCGAGCTCAAGGTGCTTTCAGACCTCAACGCCAAGGTATGGAAGATCGAAGTCGCCGTCGGCGACACGGTGGAGGCCGATGCCACGCTGCTCATCCTGGAATCGATGAAAACCGAAATCCCCATCGACGCCCCCAAGGCCGGCCGCGTGAAGGCGATCCTGGTCAAGGAAGCAGACGCCGTGGCCGAAGACCAGCTGGTCGTGATCCTGGAAGTCTAACCCGCCGGTCCCACCAAGGGAGGACGCGCCATGAGCGCAGCGCAACGGACCGCCTTATCAGGCATCCGCGTGGCCGAACTCGGCGAAGGGGCAGGGCTGGCCTACGCCGGCAAGCTGTTCGCCGATCTCGGCGCCGAGGTCGTCAAGCTGGAGGCAGCCGGCGGCGATCCCCTGCGCCGCATGCCGCCCCTGGTCGAAATCGCACCCCGCGAACAGGAAAGCGGCTGGTTCGCCTGGCTCAACACCAACAAGCGCAGCGTCACCGCAAGCCCAACGCGTGTCCAAGCAACCCTCGCTGCCTCCGACGTCCTGCTCGACGGCCGCCCGGTCGCCGAACAGCTCGATCCCATCACCGGCCACGCCGCCCTGCGCGCCGCCCATCCCAACCTGCACATCGTCTCAATGTCCTGGTTCGGCCTCAGCGGCCCCTACCGCGACCACGCCGCCACCGACTCCACAATGCGCGCGCTCGCCGGCCTGGTGAAAAACACCGGCCCCATCGCCCACCCCGCCATGATGCCGGACTACCAAGGCTTCGCCCCCCACGGCCTGACCGCCTTCATCGCCGCCATGGCCGCCCTATGGTCCGGCAGCGCCGGCCGCATGTTCGAAATCTCCGCCCAGGACGCCAACGCCGTCATCGCCGAATACCAGGCCGTCATCACCTGCGCCCCCGGCCCGCCCGAACAGCGCCGCGGCGTCAACCGCTGGTACCCCACCTTCCCGATGGGCTGCTACAAATGCAGCGACGGCTGGCTCGGCATCACCGTCCTGACCCCCGACCAGTGGCGCAACTGGTGCCACCTGCTCGGCCGCCCGGACCTCGCCGAAGACCCGCGCTTCGCCACCTCGCCCCAACGCCTGGAAGCCGCCGACGAGCTGGAGGCAATCCACGGCCCGATCCTGCTGACCCGCACCACCCGCGAATGGTTCGACGAGGGCATGCGCCGCCGCATCCCCCTGGTGATGGTCCCCACCATGGCCGACCTGCTCGCCGAACCGGTCCACCAGGCCCGCGGCGCCTTCGGCACGGTTCGCATCGGCACCGCCGAATTCCGCGCCCCGATCCTCCCGCAGCACCTCAACGACACCCCCCCCGCCGCCACCGGCATCGCCCCGCGCGCCGGCGCCGATGACACGATGCCCTTGCCGGAACCCCGTCCGCGCAGCACGGCGCCAGCCGCAACTCGCCTCCCATTGGCCGGCCTGCGCATCGTCGACATGGCCATGGGCTGGGCCGGCCCGCTCACCACCCGCCAGATGGCCGACCTCGGCGCCGAGGTGATAAAAATCGAAGGCCGCGCC
>JANXSA010000558.1 GCA_025352915.1 Rhodospirillales bacterium
ATCGGCCGCGCCTTCGCCGAACACCGCGGCGTCTCCTCTATCAGCTTCCGCATCGGCTACTGCCAGACCGGTGACAACCTCCCCGGCCCCCACATGGGCTGGGGCCTCTGGGGCCAGCAAATGTGGCTCTCCAACCGCGACCTCTGCCAGGCCATGGAACGCGCCGTCCTTGCCGAAAACATCCCCTGCACCGTGCTCAACCTGATGAGCAACAACCCCGGCATGCGCTGGGACATCGAAACGACACGCCAGACCATCGGCTACGCACCCCAGGACGCCCACACCCCGGTCCCAACGTCCGACGTCACCGAAGGCGAAGCCACCGCCCGCGCAACCCGGGACCTACAGAACCAGCTCTACGCCATGGATCACGCAAGGCGGTGGTGAGGAAGCCTTCTTTTTGTGAACAAAAAGAAGCAAAAAAACTTCATCCACTGGCATCCGACCCAGATGACGACTACGGGGTAACGGCATCGCCATAGGCAAACGGACAAAGTTTTTTTGCTTCTTTTTGTTCACAAAAAGAAGACTTCCCCTTCCCTACCCTACCGCGATCCGAGCCTGCAACTGCGCCACCCGCGCCATCGCCGCCGGCGACAAAGGCCCCTTCTCAAAGGCCGCAATCGCCGCCTCAAGGTGATCGAGATCCGAGAACCCCACCAGCACCGTGCTCATGCAGTCATTACTGATCGCATAGCGCATCGCCGCCTCCACCAGCGACGCGGCAAACCCCTCCTGCACCAGCGGCAGGAACCGCCGCGCATTGGCCAGGTCCGCCGCATAGGTCGCCGACGAGCCAATAGGAGGAACCGCGGGCATCGCCACGGGGTGCCGCGCCTCCACCCCGCTCAGGGCGCCCGCCGCCAGCACCCGGATGCCGATCACCCCGACCCCGTTCTCCCGCGCCCGCAGCATCAGCTGCTTGTAGTCAGACGCCGGAAACCCCTTCGGTAACCCGCGCACCGGGCTCGGGTTCAACAGGTTCAGCGGCACCTGCGCCGAATCAATCAGCCCCGAAGCCACAATCGCATGCATGGCCGCGGCATCGCCAATCGCAGTGATGCCGAGATAGCGGAACTTCCCGTCCGCTTGCAGCCGCTCCAAAGCAGGGATCACTTCATCCAGCACTGTCTGAACGGACAGATTGGCCGGCCATCCGTCGGCAGCAATCGGATTGTGAAGTTGGAACAAATCCACACTGTCCCGCCTCAACCGCTGCAAGCTGGCTTCCAGCGAAGCCGTGATCTCCGCTGCAATCCTTCCTGGCACCGCCTCGCGAAGCCGCACCTTGGTACCAACCACCACATCGGCCTTGAGCACCCGCAACACCCGCCCCAGCACGCGCTCGGACTCGCCGCTGCCATAATCCGGCGCCGTATCGAAGTAGTTCACGCCAACATCGATCGCCCGCGCCGCCGCCCGCTCCTGGTCCGCGGCAGACCCGCGCACCATCAGCCCGCCAACGGCCCCACAGCCGAACCCCAACGCCCCAAGCCGCAGCCCAGTGCGCCCGAACAAACGCTGTTCCATCAGCGCTTCCCGGTCGGCAGGCGGTTGAACGGAATTTCCTTGTCCACCCGGATATCCCCCGGCAGCCCGAGCACCCGCTCGGCGATGATATTCCTCAGAATCTCGTCCGTACCGCCGGCAATCCGCGAAGCCGGCGCCCCCAGCAACGCCTCCTGGAACAGCGCATTCATCGGCGCCAGTTTCTTGTCCATCACCACCCCGGCCGACCCCAAAAGGTCCATCCCGAAGCTGGCGATATCCTGCAACTTCGCCGCATTGACCAGCTTGCCGATCGACGATTCCGGCCCCGGCGTCTGCCCGCGCGACAGCGCCGTCATGGTGCGGAATCGCGTATACTTCAGCCCCTGGCTACGCACTTGCATATCGGCGATCTTCTCCCGCACCGCCACGTTCTGCATCGCCGGCTCGCCATCCAGGTCAATCTGCCGGCACAAATCCAACAAATCCTCCACATCCGGCCGCGGCGTATCGCCGATCGCCAGGCGCTCGTTCATCAGCGTGGTCAGCGAAACCCGCCACCCCTGCCCCACCGCACCCAGCCGTTGGCTATCGGGGATCTTCACATCGGTGAAGAACACCTCATTGAAATGCGAAGCCCCCGACGCCTGCTTGATCGGCCGAATCTCAATCCCCGGCGATTTCATATCCAGGAAGAAAAACGTCAGCCCCATATGCTTCGGCACCGTCGGATCGCTGCGCGTCACCATGATGCCGAAATCGGAAAACTGCGCCCCCGAGGTCCAGATCTTCTGCCCGTTGATCGTCCAGGTATCGCCATCCCGCTCGGCCCGCGTCCGCACCGCCGCCACATCCGACCCGCCGGAAGGCTCGGAGAACAACTGGCACCAAACCTCCTCGCCGCGCAGCGCCGGACCCACATGGCGTTTCAACTGGTCCTGCGTGGCATAGGCCATCATCGTCGGGATGCACATGCCCAGCCCGATCTCAAACACCCCGCGGGGGATCGCATAAGCCTCTTCTTCCTGGTTGTAGATCACCTGGAAGATCGGCGGCGCCTCGCGCCCGCCCCATGCCTTCAGCCAGGTCAGCCCAACCAGCCCCGCCCCCGCCTTGGCCGCCTGAAACTTCTTCGCCCGGGCCAACTCCTCCGGCCCGACATTACGGCTGCGCGACGGCGGAGCGCCGCGCTTCTTCGGCTCGGCATTGGCGGCCAGGAACGTCTTCACCTCGGTGCGAAACGCGGCCTCTTCGGCGGTATCCTCGAAGTCCATGGTGTGCTCCTTCAGGATTTCAGAGAAAAGAAAGTCTTCTTTTTGTGAACAAAAAGAAGCAAAAAAACTTCATCCATTAGCAAGTGGATAAAAGTTTTTTGGTTCTTTTTTTCAAAAAAGAACATCCTTCCTAAGCTGCGTTACGGGACTCAAGCGCCGCCACCACCCGGTCTTTCCACCAGGGATTAGACCCCAATGTCAGCCCCAGCAGCTTGGCGCGCCGATAGTACAGATGGCAGTCCATTTCCCAGGTAAAGCCGATGCCGCCATGGGTTTGGATATTCTCCTTCGCCGCCAGCCAGGCCGCGTCCGTCGCACTGACCCGCGCCGAAGCCGCCGCCAACGGCAACTCGCCGCCGTTCGCCGTCATCGCCCAAGCCCCATAATACGCATTCGACCGCGCCAGCTCGGTGGCCACATAGACATCCGCCAGCTTGTGCTTGATCGCCTGGAACGACCCGATCGGCCGGCCGAAAGCATGCCGCTCCATCGCAAAGGCGACGGCGGTATCAAGGCACATCTGCGCCAGCCCCACCTGCTCGAACGCCGTCAAAACCGCCGCCCGGTCCAGAACCTGGTTCAGCGCCGCCCAGCCATCACCCGGCAATACTTCAACCGGCACGTTCTCGAAGCTCAGCTTTGCCTGCTCCCGTGTCGGGTCCACCGTCTCCAGCGTTTCCGGGTGAACCCCCGCCGCCCCCATCCGCGCCAGCGCCAGAACCACCCGGTCGCTATCGTCGCGCGCCAGGACAAGGACAAAGTCAGCCACTCCGCCATCCGGCACCGGCCACTTCACCCCGGACAGCCGCCCGCCGCTCACCCGCGCCTTGATCCGCTGGGGGTTCGGGTTGCCGTTGCCCTCGGCCCAGGCCAGCGTGCCGATCAGATCGCCGGCCACCAGCTGCGGCAGCAATTCCTCTTTCTGTGCCTCGCTGCCGGCGATCAACAGCGCCTCGGTCGCCAGATACACCGAGGACGAGAACGGCACCGGCGCCAACGATCGTCCCAGCTCTTCGGCCAGCACGCACAGCCCGATATGCCCCAGCCCTGCCCCACCATATTCCTCCGGCACCGCGGCCCCCAGCCAGCCCATGGCGGCGATCTCCTGCCACATCGCGCGGTCGTATGGCGCCACCCCATCCAGCACCTGGCGGATGCGCTTGGAGGTGGAATGCTCGGTCAGGAACCGCCGAGCCTGATCGCGCAGCTGGTGCTGCTCCTCGGAGAAATCAAAGTTCATGGCCGCTCCACCCTGGTTCCCGCTGCGCTCCGGCGGTCTGGTTGGAGCCTAGACTCATCGCGGCACGCGGAGCAAACTCCGCGCGTTATACGCTCCGGGATGCACCCGGCAGCGCATCCCTGAGACGGTGAGGAAACGAAAAACATGGCGACATTCCTGGACGGCCGCGTGGCCATTGTGACCGGCGCTGGCCGCGGCATCGGCCGCGAGCATGCCATCATGCTGGCCAAGTACGGCGCCCGCGTGGTGGTCAACGACCTTGGCGGCGGCACCGACGGCACTGGAAAAGACGAGACGCCGGCACAGGAAGTCGTGCGCGTGATCAAGGAAGCCGGCGGCGAGGCGGTGGTCA
>JANXSA010000576.1 GCA_025352915.1 Rhodospirillales bacterium
GGCGCAGGTCGTCCGACGCCCCGGTGGACAGATGCTGGAACACGATCCACTCGGCCGCCCGCCCGCCGAGCAGCACCACCATCTTGTTCTCCAGCTCCTCGCGGGTGACGATGTAGCGGTCCTCCAGCGGGCGCTGGATGGTGTAGCCGAGTGCTCCGATGCCGCGCGGGATGATGCTGACCTTGTGCACGGGGTCCGAACCCGGGATCGCCATGGCGGCAATGGCATGGCCCATCTCGTGGAAGGCGACGATTTCCCGCTCTTTCGGATTGATGAGCCGGTTCTTCTTCTCCAGCCCGGCCACGATGCGCTCGATGGCGTTGTTGAAGTCGGTCATGGCGACGGCCTCGGCATCGCGCCGCGTTGCCAGCAGGGCCGCCTCGTTGACCAGGTTGGCCAGGTCGGCGCCGGTGAAGCCGGGGGTCAGCGCCGCGACCGCCTCGGGCTCGACATCCGGCCCGACGATGATCTTCTTCATGTGCACAGCAAGGATTTGCACCCGGCCCGGCTTGTCCGGCCGGTCGACCAGCACCTGTCGATCAAACCGCCCAGCGCGCAATAGGGCGGGGTCGAGGATCTCTGGCCGGTTGGTCGCCGCCAGCAGCACCACGCCGGACTTGGTGTCGAAGCCGTCCAATTCGACCAGCAGCTGGTTCAGCGTCTGCTCCTTCTCGTCGTTGCCGCCGCCCATCACGCCGGGCATCCGGCTTCGCCCCATCGCGTCGAGCTCGTCGATGAAGATGATCGCCGGTGCCCGCGTCCGCGCCTGTTCGAACAGGTCGCGCACCCGCGCCGCCCCCACGCCGACGAACATCTCGACAAACTCGCTGCCAGAGATCGAGAAGAACGGCACCTTCGCCTCGCCGGCCACCGCCTTGGCGATCAGCGTCTTGCCGGTCCCTGGCGGACCGACCAGCAACACGCCCTTGGGCATGCGCCCGCCGAGGCGTCCGTAATGCTCGGGGTTGCGCAGGAAGTCGACCACCTCCTGCAATTCCTGCTTGGCCTCGTCCACCCCGGCGACATCGGCGAAGGTCACGCCGGTATCGGTCTCGACATAGACCTTGGCCTTGGACTTGCCGATCGACATCAGCCCGCCGCCCAAGCCGCCCGACATCTTGCGCATCAGGAAGAACCACACCGCGCCGAACAGCACCACCGGCACCACCCAGGACAACAGGTCGCGCAGGAAGGTGCTCTCGATCGTCCCGCTCACCTTGACGTTGAACTTGCCGAGCTGCTCGGCAAAATCCTCGTCCACCCGGGTGGTGGTGAAGCGGGTCTCGCCGGACGGAAATGCCTCCTTCACCGCGCCGGAGATGAAGCGGTCCGAAACCGCCACCTCGGCGACGCGGCCGTCACGCAGAAGCTGCTGGAATTCGCTGTAGGCGATCGGCTTGACGCCGGTAAAGCTGGCGATGAACGCCTGCAACAACAGGATGCCGGCCAGGGCGGCGACGAAATACCAGACGTTGAACGTGGTCTTCTTATCCATGGTGGCTCCCGACGGATGGCCCGCATCCGCACGGCACCATCTTACGCCCGGTGCAACCGCGCCGCCCAGGCCAGACCTTGGGCGGCGCGGTTGGTACTTATACCTTGATGGCAGGCCCCTTGATGGTGGACGCCGGACGGGCCAGCGAAACCAGCACGCCACCGATGATCAGCGCCAGCGTGACCGACAACGAGATCGCCGGATCGAGCTTGCCCATGATCTGGTTCCAGAAAATCTTGCCGCCGATGAAAACCAGCACCAAAGCCAGCGCGTATTTCAACGCATGGAACCGGTGAACCATGGCGGCCAGCGCGAAATACAGCGCGCGCAGGCCCAGGATGGCGAAGATGTTGGAGGTGTAGACGATGTAAGGGTCGGTCGTGATGGCAAAGATCGCCGGCACCGAGTCCACAGCAAACACCAGGTCGGCCCCCTCGACCATCAGCAGGGCGAGGAACAGCGGCGTGGCGTAGCTTGCCATCCCGCCGGTATTGGCATCCTTGAGCCGGACGAAGAAGCGGTTGCCGTGGTATTCATCGGTGACCCGCATGTGCCGGCGCAAGAAGCGCAGCATGCGGGAGTCAGCCACGTCCTGCACGTGCCCCGTCGGGGCGAGCATCTTCACCCCAGTGAACACCAGGAAGGCACCGAAGATATAAAGCACCCAGTCGAAGTTCTGCACCATCGCGGTGCCCAGGCCGATCATGATGGCGCGCAGCACGATGACGCCCAGGATGCCCCAGAACAGCACGCGGTGCTGATAGGCGGCGGGCACCGCGAAATGCGCGAAGATCAAGGAAATCACGAAGACGTTGTCGAGTGAGAGCGATTTCTCGATGAAGAA
>JANXSA010000691.1 GCA_025352915.1 Rhodospirillales bacterium
GTCGGTGACCGAAATGCGCAAGTCGCGCAAAAGCCGGCCACGCGTGTCGGCGAGCGTGCCGCCGGGGTGAGGATCAACTCTAATCATGGTGCCTGCTTTCTTGACAACTTCAAGCGGTATTCTACCGAACCAGATTAATCAGGCTGCCCGCCAGCCAGTGGTCGAGGCTGGTTTCCATAGAAAGAAAACACGCGCTGCAGCTCGATCGCGTGGAAGGCCGAGGCCTCCAGGCCAGCCGGATCGCCAAAAAACACCCCTAGAATCTCAGCCGTCAAAAAGAAGCCTCGACCAGGAATGCCGGGGTGCATTCGGCTCACGCAAAGTGCCGACAACATCGGGCGACCGGCCGCGACGTCTTCCTGCATGCGGGCCTCAAGTGCTTCCGCAATGCGATGAATTTTATGCGGCGGCACAAGTTCGAGGCGGTCGGCAAGTTCTTTGTATGTCGTGAGGTTCCCGGTCCTGGCCTGATCCATCAGGGCTTGGCAGAGACGCTCTTTCACTCCGCGACCCCCCTCAACTCCGCGCTGCCGGGTATGTCCTCGCCAATAATCTCGCCGGAGGTCGTCACGATAAGCCGGAACACGCGGTTGCGATAACAAAACGTCAGGCGGCTGCGGCCCGCATCCTCACCGATGCCGCGCTCGCTCGTGCTGTAGACGATCCCGCGGCGCATTTCGGCCATGAGCTGCTCAATCGACAGGTTGAGGCCCCGGGCGATCAGCGAGGCATCCACCTCGACGTCGCCGCCCGTCCAGCGAATGCCGGGAGCGACCGCTTGCGCCGTGTCGGTCATAGGCGCGCGCTCTTTGGCTGATAATTGCAGCATGGGCGCGCCGTCTGCCAGTTCCGAATCTTGTTTCATGCTGCGTAAAACAACGCGCGCAGTTCGGCTTTCTGATGCACGAGGTCGGCCAAGCTATAGCGGTCGAGGACGGCCAGAAATGCCAGTTGCGCCTCCTGCAACGCACCACGCAGGCCACAGGCTGGCACGATCCTGCACGGCGCGTGCAGCGGCTCAAAGCACAACACGAGCGCCCTGTCCGGCTCGGTGCACCGCACAATTTCGCCCAAGCCGATCTCCCCGGCCGGCCGGGCAAGGCGCAATCCGCCACCCTTGCCGCGGATGGTTTTCACATACCCGGCAACACCGAGTTGATGCGCAACCTTGGTCAGATGCGCTTTCGAGATGCCGTAGGCGTTCGCGACCTCGGAGATCGTGGCGAGGCCGTCGTCCTTGAGGGCCAAGTACATCAGCATGCGTACCGAGTAGTCGGTGTAAACGGTCAGGCGCACAGCGGCGGTTTCTCCCCGGAGCGGATCGCTCTGATAAAACATATATGGGACGTATTGCTTTTTGCCAAGCCCCATCGTAAGATGCACGAACGATAAAGGTTATGGCGCGTCAGCGTGTGAAGGGGGGTAATGGTCGGCAACGCAATGCTCCGAATGGTTCTCCTGCCCAGCATCTTGCTGAACGAGGCGTTCGGAGCGCGCGGCAACGGCGGCGCGACCGAGCGACTGGCTGTTGAACGCGCTGACGACAACACTCAGGAAGCAAAAACACTGTGACGTATGTTGTGACTGATAGCTGCATCAAGTGCAAATACCAGGACTGCGTGGAGGTCTGTCCTGTGGATTGCTTCTACGTCGGTGAAAACATGCTCGTCATCCATCCCGATGAATGCATAGACTGCGGTGTGTGTGAGCCGGAGTGCCCGGCGGACGCGATCGTTCCGGACAGCGACGATCGCGCGAGCGCTTGGGTCGAACGCAACCTCATCTTCGCAAAGCAGTGGCCCAACATCACCCGCAAAGGCGAGCCGCCGCCAGATGCCGACGCGTGGAAGGGCATTCCCAACAAGGAAGCCCTGTTCTCGCCCAACCCAGGCACATGACGTCCGCCGGGCACGATGCGTGCCAGCCGCAACAGCCAAAGGAGCGCGGTTCAAACCAGATAGGGATGATGCCGCGATGACGTACGGATTAATTGACGTAAGCAGCGAGCGGACCTGGGCCGCCGTCGATCGCACACTTTACCTGCACGCCAACCACGGCGAGGTCCCGCTTGCGTTGCAGGCCTGGACGGCTGTTGCGGAAATTTTCCGCACCGGCGTGACGGGGGTGACGGACGCCTTCGAGCACCGCCTGTCGGCGATCCACGCTGCCCTGGTAGCCGATGTGCTGCAGCGGGCTGAGAGGCGCCTTGGTGAGCCGTCGCAGGAAGAATTGTAACTGCCCAGGTACCCCTTGGGGTGCCCAGGTAGTCCTCCGCGAAGTGAGCTCCGGGCGATTTTGCGACCAAAAATGAACTTTTTCGGCTCAAGGTCGCCCGTAGACCGCCTCTCCTTGGGGTAACCCCCCGTCGGTGATCATCGATCTCGGATGATTGGCTTCCCTGCGAGGGCTGCTCGGATTGCTGCGAGGGCGGTCAGCCCGTGCAGTCGCCCGGTTGCGATGACGGTTGCGGCGGCGGCGTAGACCTAGGCTCCCCATTCTGCGCGGAACCCACCGGTCACCTTGCGGAAGATCACCGAAGGCCGCAGCGCCCGCTCGCAGGCGTTGTTGGTGGTGGGCACGTCGCGGCGGATGACCGGGCCGATTGGCAGCGCGCCGATGGTGTCCAGCGTCGGGATGCGGCCATTGGCGACGATGGCGAAGTCGTTGGCCTGCCAGGCCATGGCGACCCGGTTGCGCGTGCCGATCGTCCCGTCGAGCAGCTTGCCGATCAGCGCCTGTTGCGGGCTCGCAGCGACGGGGCTCCCCTGCCCCCCTACACCCTCTCCGCGGTCCTGAAGCTGCGCGCCGTGCCGGCCGGGCTGTCGCGGATGGCGAGCGCCTCTTCCCCTGGCGCCGCGACGGCGCCCCAGATAGCCCGAGCGTTGAGCTCGGCGAGGGACAGGCTGATCTCGGGTATCCAAAGCGCCTCGCCCGCGCCTCCGAGTGCTGCCACAAGCACGCGATGTTGGGTGCGGATTTCGGCGGCCGACAAGAGGGGCAGCGTGAACCGGGCGACGCGCGGGTTGGCCAGGGCTGGCACCGGGAACTCGGCACCGGTCAGCGGATTGCGGTCGCGCCGGTCAAGTATCTCGCGGCCCTCCTGCACGCCGTAGGCGACGGCGCGGGACACCCGCCACAGCGGCCCGGCGACGAGGCGGCCGATGTCGATCAGTGCCGCACCGGGGGACGCCACGTCCACCAACAGATAGCGACCCGTGGCCGCCGACGACCGCAGGAGCACGACATTACCCTGGGATGCCGCGTCCGTGCTTGCGGCCAGTACGCCGCTGTCATGGGCGACGGCAGCGGGCACCAGCGAGGAACCGGTTGCCCCCAACTGTAGGGTCTGCGTGTCGAGCAGGCGCGAGCCGTAGAGGGCGAGCCGCTGGTAGGTGCCGATGCCCCCGGCGCGGCCGACATCAACCCCGCCGCCCCAGGGCGCCCCGCCGAGCGAGACGCGGTCCATCGCGGCCGGCAGGGTGAAAGGCGTCGTGGCGAGACGCTGGATTGCGTTGCGGACGAGGGAGGTCCCCGTGGCGCTGGCGGCGCCTACCAGGGTTGCCGCCGCATTGACGCTGCCCGCGATGCCGAACGGGCCGTAGCCCGTGCCTCCGGCCAGGACCGTCCAGGTGCAGAACCCCGCCGCATCGATGGTGAGGTAGCTGGAATTGACGAAGCTGTTGTTCGGCCCGTAGCCGGCTGCGACCACGTTGCCGCCCACCGGCGCCTGGGCTTGGCACTGGACCAGCAGGGTCGCGGCGGAAATCGACAGACCGGTGATGCGCGTTTGATCGGCCGCGCGGGTCGCAGCGCCAGGGGTGCCGGCCGGCGGCAGGATCGGCGACGAGGCGCAATTGCCTTGTTCGGTCTGCGGCAGGCCGAGGCGGATGGTGAAATCGATCACCGCGGCATTGGCATATTGCACGTAGAACAGCAGCCCGACATGGGCGCAGGTCGCCTGGTTCAGGGTCCGGGTGACACTTTGACGCTGGGTTGCCAGGCCGCCTGCCGACGGCGCCGGGCTGAACACCTGCGCGGTCTGCGCCAGAGAGGTGCCGACGGCATTGTATTCCTGGAAAATCCATTGCGGCGCCTGCATGGTGGTGCCGAAGCTGCCGGCCACCAGCCGCACGAAGCCGCTGCTGGTCCAGGTCTGGCCCGACACCGCGGCGATCGCGGTAGTCGTCTCGAAAAACACGGCGAGCTCGACGGCCCCCGACGCGGTGCCGGCGAACCGAACGTCGCAATAGGGGATGCCGCTTTCCGTGCCGGTGCCAACGATGCTGCGGACAACGCCGGTGCCGGTGGCAGCCCCCCAGTTGGTCGGCGCGGTGCCCGGCGTGCCCGGTGTCGCCCCCTCGGCGTGCGGGTTGCGGATGCTGTTGGTCCGCGCCTCCTCCAGCAACAACCCGCGACAGGCCAGGGTCGCTGGGTTGTAGTCGAAGCGCGGCACGTCGGCCGCGATTTGGGCAAGCGTGCCGGTCGCGTCGAATGACCAACCGGCCGAGGCGCGGTTGAAGGCCCATCCGGCGGGCAGCACCAGGGTGCCAGGCGAGGTGAAGCGCAGGTCGAAAACCGGCGCAGCCTCGACCAACCCCTCCAGCGCGCCGAGGCGCCAGCGCACGGTGTCGGCGGCGCCCAGCGTGGTCGAGAGCAGGGCGACGGCATCGATGGCGGTGTCGGTGCCGAAATCCACCAGCACCGAGGCCGCCGAGCCGAGCCAGCGAGCGCGGTGGCGCGGCTGCGCGTCGAGCAGGTTGGACAGCGGCAGCGACGCCACCGGCTGCACGCCGACGGCCGACAGCACCACCGCACGGGCGACCCGTTCATCCCACAAAAAAGCGCCTGGCATTTATCCCTCCGGCAGGGTTGCTATGGTCAGGGAAAGCCGCCGCCCGGCCAGCGCCTCGCGCCAGCCGACAACGACACAGAGGACGCCGGCTTCCAGGCCATAGGCCGGGTAGGTCACGCGGCCGATGTCGCCGCATTCGATGGCGCCGAGATAGCGGTCGGTTGCCAGTTCGTAGAGGCGCGGCCCGACCTCGATCCAGCGCCGCCAACGCTGCGCGCGAGCCAGCGCGTCGGCCTCGGCCCAGTAGAGACCCGGCAGCCGCATGTCGCGCTGCTGGGCGACGCGGGCGGTGACAATGGCACTCTCGGCGCGAGCCGGGCCGGAAGCCTGACCCGCCAGCTGCGCCCGGTCGGCACCGGCAACCGAGCCGGCAAGGTCGGAGAGCGGAAACCAGTTGCGCCGCCAGGCCACGGCGACGGCGCGCGGCGGCGGGCGCAGTGTCGCCGGCAACGGCAGGGGTTGCAGGGCGATGATCCACGCCGCCGGGATGTCGAACTGCGCCGGCGCCTCGGCGATCGGATCGAATAGACGCAGTTGCCCGCCGCGCCCGCCGGCCAACACCGCCCCGGCGCCGGCCATAATTTCGGTCGCTGCGTCGGCCGCGGCGATCTCAGCCGCGCCGCGATACCAGCCGACCTCGCCCGGCAGGTCCACATCGGCGAAGGCGAAGGCGTCGCCCGCGATCTCGGCGTCGCCCAGCGCCGGGCCAAGCGACTGGACGAGGCGCCGGACGATGCCGGCGGTGGAACTGACGAAGAGCGGAGCGGCATCGCCGCGCATGTCCGCCGTAACCGGACCGTCCAGGCTAGCGCCGTTCACGCCGCACGCCAAGCCACCCTCGACCGGGCATTCCGCGACAACCACGAGCGCTTCGTCAAAAAAACCCCGACGCCACCCGCCAAACCGACCGCCGCCTGGATCAACCCGCCCACGCCAAAACGTCCCGCCTGAATGCTGGCAATGGTTC
>JANXSA010000715.1 GCA_025352915.1 Rhodospirillales bacterium
CAGTTGCTCGGGCGAGAAGTTGCGCAGCTCGGCCGGCAAGCGAACCCGATCAAGCAACGGGGTCGCGGGCCTGGTGCCGGCGCTGGACGGCAACACGGGGACGTTCATCGCCGCGCACCACCGATGCCGCCGGTGCCAGCCGCCGTCATGCCGATACCGCGACCCACGATGACTGGCATCGGTAACTCCTCGAACCCGCAAGTTGGAACGTTAACGCAGACCTGCGCACTGTGCCAGACAATGTCCCGCGGCAGCAATGTGGCCGGCGTGCCGATACAATGTGGCTGCGCGCTTCTCATAGCCGGCCGAGGTGACCTATACTCAAATGCTACATGATCGCCACGGTTCGTCGGCGACGGACGTCTGCGCATCCCAGGAGATCGTGCCCTGACCTGCTCGTTTGAGACGCTCGGGAACGCCTCGATCCAGATATTCGAGGATGGCCGCCCGATACTGATCACCGATCCCTGGCTGGTCGGCACCTGCTATTTCGGCAGCTGGGCGCTGGACCATCCGATGAGCCAAACACAGATCGCCAACGCCACCGCGTCAGAATACCTGTGGATTTCGCACGGCCACCCCGACCATCTGCATCACGAGTCGCTCGATCTCATGAAGCCCGGCCAGAAGGTGCTGCTGCCCGACCATTACCATGACGAGATCGCGGTCTCGCTGCGCGAGCGCGGCTTTGACGTGACGGTCATGCCGTATCGCAAATGGCTGCGGCTTTCGCCGGCAGTTGAAGTTTTGTGCATCGACAACATCAACCAGGACGGTGTGATCGTCATCCGCGCCGGCGACGCGCTGCTGGTGAACATCAACGACTCGCCGATCGATGGCGAGGGCGGGTTTCTGCGTGGCCTGATCCGGCGCCACCCGAATGACCAGACCTACCTGTTCGCGCTCTGTGCCTTCGACGCGGACATGTTCAACTTCGTCGACCCCGATGGCCACTCGATCGTCGGCCCGCCGGAGGAGCGTAAGCCCGGCGTGGTGTGGAATGTGGCGAACAGGGCGGCACAGCTTGGCGTGAAGAATTTCTGCTGTTCGTCGTCGCAGCATATCTATGTCCGCGCCGACTCGGTCTGGGCCAATCCCTATCGCGTGACCTGGCAGGACATCCAGCGCTATTGGTCGCATCCGAAGGTACAGCTGTTGGAGGCCTTCATCAGTGTCGATCTCGCCGACGGCACGGTCACGCGAAACCATCCCGGCCAAGCTTCTGACGAATCCCAGATCACCGATCGCTGTGGCGACGATGACTGGAATGAGCAGCTGAGCGAGGCGGAGTGGGGCCGGGTGGAGGCGTTCTTCCGCCGCTTCGAGATGATGTGGGAGTACCTGGATTTCGTGGCTGTGACGGTGGCAGGCCAGACGCGGCGCTTCGACAAGCCGGGCAGTGGCGCGGCGAACCCCGCTGGGCTGAACCTGTTCGTGCCGCGCCGGTCGTTGCTGGAGGCGGTGCAGTGGGGCTATATCGATGACCTGCTGATCGGAAACTTCATGAAGGTCAACCTGACCAACACGCAGCTGTACCCGCGCTTCACCCCGATCGTCGCGAAGTTCGGCGGCAATGCCAAGGTGTTCAACCGCCCACAATACCACCGCTTCCTGTGGCGCTATTACAAACGCAATCCGGCCGGCACCTTCGCCTATCTCTGGGCGATGGAGTGGAACCACGTCTATCTGCCATGGATTCGCGATACAGCAGAGAAGATCGGCTTGAAGCCGATCCTCAAAAAGATCTACCGCAGCGTGGTCGGCTCGCCCGTTCGCTCCTGAGTGTCCGTCCGAACACTTACGACCAACCGCCCTGGATCTGGGCTTGAAGCTGTCCAGCCGCCGACCCACACTGGCCGCCCGTGGCAGAGGAGTCGGGTCATGCGTATTGCGCCGGTCACGGCATTTCAGGTGCACCGGCGGTCGAATGGCACGCCGGCACGGCGCAGCATCTTGCCGTGCCAGGCGCTGGCCGGATCGCGGATGCAAAGATGATGCTGCATCTGACAAAACTCTGTGTCGGGATCAGTGACATTGGCCAATTGCGGCAGGTGCAACAGGCCAGGCTGGCGCGCGGCGAGGCGCTGCGCCACCTCACGCGCAGCTTCCCACGCCGGGCAGGAGACATTATCGATGGCGGCTCGCTGTACTGGGTCATCGCCGGTGCGACCGTGGTGCGACAGCGTGTGATCGACATCGAGGAAACAACCTACGCCGACGGCTCGAAATGCGCGGCCCTGGTGTTCGATCCTGAACTGATCGCGGTGGCGGCGCGTGCCACCAAACCGTTCCAGGGCTGGCGCTACCTCGATGCAGCCGCCGCCCCCATCGATCTCGCTGAAGTGCCGCCGACGCATGGCAGCGACCAGCTGCCGCCCGCGTTGCGGCGCGAACTGGAGCATCTCGGACTGATCTAGCCCGCCCGGCGCCACCATCTTGCCCGCTTGTGCGGGGCTGCCGAATAGTGTAAATGATCTTAGTAAGATACGACGTTGAGTTCGCGCACTATCTAATCAACAGGTTGGCATACGGCGCGGCTTCGGCACGGAGTTCCCCCCATGTTTTCCCGTCGCAGTTTCTTTGCCGCCCTCGGCTTGGCACTTCCGCTCGTGGCAGCCACCACCGCCGAAGCCGCCACCCGCAAGCGCACACCGCAAACCCGCCGCGCCGGCGCTGCCAGCGCCTCCAAGACACCGCGCCAGCGCCGCGTCGACGCCGAGACCGCGCCCGCCGCCAAGGGCTGATCCCGGCCGGCAAGGCATCAACCGTCCTGCCTTGCCGCTCGCGGCGCGATGATATTTCCCGGCTGCCCGCCCCGGATGCCTGCCCTGTCCGCTCGATGGCGGCGCTCCAGGGAAACGAGGAGGGCGTGGATGCGTGGCTTGCCCGGCGTTGTCCTCGCGGCGTTGCTCGCCATATGCCCCGCCCCCAGCCATGCGCAGAAATCGGCTGATACGCTGCGCGTCGCCTGGCGCGATTCGGTCGCCACCCTTGACCCCTACCGCAACCAGCAGCGCAGCGGGCTGATCCTCGCGCACCACCTGTTCGATGGCCTGGTGCATCGTGACCCCGAGAGCTTCACCCTCAAGCCGCTGCTCGCCACCTCGTGGCGCTATGTCGACAGCACCACGCTGGAATTCGAACTGCGCCGCGGCGTTACCTTCCATGACGGATCGCCATTCAACGCCGACGACATCATGTACACCGTCGCCACCATCCTGTCGGACCCCGCCATCTCGGTGCCCAGCAACTACGCCTGGCTGGACGGCGCGGAAAAATTGGACAGCCACCGCGTCCGGCTGAAGCTGAAACAGGTGTTCCCGGCCGCCATCGAATACGTCGCCATGGTGCTGCCAATCCTGCCAAAGGCGACGCGCGAGGCAATGGGCGCGGAGGCATTTACCCTGGCACCGGTCGGCACCGGGCCATACCGCCTGCTGTCGCTGGAAGCCGACTTACGCCGCATCACCCTGGAACGAGTGGATGCCTACTACCCCGACAGCCCGAAAGGCCGCCCGCCGATCGCCCGGCTACAGATCGACCAGCTGACCGACGCGGCCAGTGAACTCGATGCCCTGCTCGCCGGGCGTGCCGACTGGATCTGGAACTTCCTGGCCGAACACACCGAGACCCTCGCCCGCACCCCAAACATCCAGGTCATGCGCGCCGAGAGCATGCGCGTCGGCTACCTGACCCTGGACGCCGCCGGCCGCACCGGCCGCGACAATCCGCTGACCGTCCAGAAAGTCCGCCAGGCGATTTTTCACGCCATCGATCGCCAGACCTTCGTACGCACCGTGATACAGGGCGGCTCGCGCGTGCCCGAGGCACCGTGCTTCCCCACCCAGTTCGGCTGCGACGCCGCCGCCGCGGTGCGCTACGACTACAATCCCGCCCGCGCCCGCGCCCTGCTCGCCGAGGCCGGCTACCCCGACGGCTTCGATACCGAACTGGTCACCTACGCCCTGCCGCAATGGGCGGCGGCAATCCAGGCCTACCTCAAGGCGGTGGGAATCTCCGCACGCATCACGCAACTGCCAGTGGCCACCGCGGTGCGCCAGACACTGGATGGCGACGTCCCGATCGGCCAGTTCGCCTGGGGCAGCTTCTCAATCAACGACGTCTCCGCCTTCCTGCCCTTCCTGTTCACCGGCGGCGGCAATGACTACGCCCGCGACCGCGCCCTGGCCGCGCTGGTCACACAAGGCGGCGCCAGCACCAACCCAAACGAACGGCGCAAGCTCTACAGCCAGGCCATCCGCCTGATCAGCGAGCAGGCCTACATGCTGCCGCTCAACACCTATGTCACGACCTACGCCATGAGCCGCGGCCTCGCCTTCCGCCCTTTCCCGGACGAATTGCCGCGGTTTTACCTCGCGTCCTGGCGCTGACAAAAAGCAAGGCTGGGCTCTGCCCAGACCCGCCAGGGGCCAAGCCCCTGGACCTTATCATTTAAGGGTCCAGGGGCTTGGCCCGTCGCGCGAAGGCGCGCTCGGGGCCTGGCGGGTCTGGGCGGAGCCAGCCTTACTGCGCCTGCGCACTCGCATCGCTGCGGGTGGCGCCAACGCGCTGCGCCAGGGCGGCCGCCATGAAGTCATCCAGCCCGCCATCGAGAACCGCGTCCGGATTGCCGGTTTCCACCCCGGTGCGCAGGTCCTTGACCATCTGATACGGCGCCAACACGTAGCTGCGGATCTGATGCCCCCAGCCGATCTCGGTCTTGGCATTCTCCTGCGCCGTCGAGATCGCCTCGCGCCGCTGCAACTCCGCCTCGTACATCCGCGCCCGCAGCATCTCCATCGCCGTCGCCCGGTTGCGATGCTGGCTGCGGTCGGTCTGGCACGCCACCACGATGCCGCTGGGAATATGGGTGATGCGAATGGCCGATTCGGTCTTGTTCACATGCTGCCCGCCGGCGCCGGACGCGCGATAGGTGTCCACCCGCAGGTCGGACGGATCGATATCGATGTGGATCGTGTCGTCCACCACCGGATAGACCCAGACGCTGGCAAAGCTGGTTTGCCGCCGCGCCGCGGCATCAAACGGCGAGATGCGCACCAGGCGATGCACCCCCGCCTCGGTCTTCAGCCAGCCATACGCGTTGGTGCCCGTGATCTGCAAAGTGGCAGACTTGATCCCGGCCTGCTCGCCCTCGGACTGCTCCATCAACTGGATCTTGTAGCCGCGCGCCTCGGCCCAGCGCGAATACATCCGGATCAGCATCTCGGCCCAGTCCTGCGCCTCGGTGCCGCCGGCGCCGGCGTTGATTTCCATGTAGCAGTCCCGCCCATCGGCCTCGCCGGAGAGCAGCGATTCGATCTCCCGCCGTTTGGCTTCGCGGGCCATGGCCCGCAGGGCAGCAACGCCTTCGCTGGCCATCGCGGCGTCGCCGTCGGCCTCGGCCATCTCGATCAGCTCGCTGGTGTCGGCGACCTCCTGCTCAAGTTTTTCCACACCGTCGATGGCGCTGGCCAGCCGGTTGCGCTCGCGCATCAGCACCTGCGCGGCGGCGGCGTCGTTCCACAGCGTGGGGTCCTCGACCCGGTGGTTCAGTTCGTCCAGGCGGGCGCGGGCGACATCCCAGTCAAAGATGCCTCCTCAGCAGCGCGACGGACTGCTTGATCTGCTCGTTCAGCGCGATGGATTCGGTGGACATGGGGTCCCTGCGATGGTTTCAGGAGCGCCGGGTCAATACAGCCCGCCCAGCGCGCTGTCGACCCCGCCGGCCTGCGCACGGCCAGCACCGCCGCCATCGCCCGCCGGGCCACCGCCGCTGACCGCCGAGGACCCGCCAGGCTCCTGCCCGGGCTTGAACGCATCGGTGACCGCGCCGGAGCCGGACTCCCAGGACGCCATGTTCACCCCGGCCGGCGGGATGAAGCGCAGCGCCGGCCGGTTCTGCTGGGCCGCCGTCATGAAGTTGCGGAAGATCGGCGCCGCATTGCCGCCACCGGTCTCGTTGTCGCCCAGGCTGGACGGGGTGTCGAAGCCAACCCAGACAATCGCCACCATGTCCGGGGTGAAACCGCCGAACCAGTTGTCCTGAAAATCCTGGCTGGTGCCGG